>JAXFDG010000103.1:0-4185 GCA_034173665.1 Arcanobacterium sp. | reverse complement strand
AATTTGAGTAAATTCGCCGACGACGAGGCGAGAGCAGCGACTCTCCCTGAAGCATCGGAACCCCCGCAGTATGGGAAAGTAAATCGCGAATCGTTACTACTGCTGCTAATTCTGGTAGCGCTACCGGCTCGTCAAGATTTAGTTTTGTTGTTGCTGCAAGTATTAGCACAGCATAGGCTGCGATTGGCTTAGTAACTGAAGCAAGTGGATACACTTCATCAGGGTCTCCAGCCAATAACGATATTTGATTCTGAGTAAGCACTGCATAACTATGCGCAAAGTTAAAAGTATCAGCCGGAAGATTTTCAAAATACATAGTTTGAGCTTAACGTATCTCTGAAAGACGCTGAGAATCCCAAAGAATATTTCCTCACAAAATATTCAGATTCAGCATAATTTCAGGTCATAATCTAAACCTGCCCCTAATCCAAAGTTGACCATAATCCAAACCTAATTTTTCTCAGAATATCAATTAATGTAAACTAGGTCACATGAACGAAGTGACGAAGCAGAGTTTTCTGACACAAAAACTACTTAATTCTGTGCCTGATAACCTTCTCATGCTTCGGAAAAAACCTTTTGAAAGAGATCTATTCAGCCCTTCAATCTCGGATCTAATGGCCGCAAAGGAAGCTCAGCGCCAACAATTAAATGACCGGAAAAACTCGCCAGAATTCTTGGACTCTTGGAATGCCCACCCCTCACAAATGAGATTTAAGACTTCTCCATCTAGCCCCCCAGAAAAAACCTTCTCGCTACATAAAGCAAGTGTCCAGATTGGGCTGTTTATACTTTGTCTCATTTTTGTCTAACAACCTCCGTATTTTCCTAATAAATTGCCCCTCCCCTTTTTGCGTGCCAGAATTAATTTGTTAGGACATTTCCAAAAGTGTCTCTCGAGCACCTCAACAGGAGGAAAAATGGGGAAAATCCGTGTCGGCATTGTTGGTATTGGTAACTGTGCCAGCTCATTAGTGCAAGGCGTGACCTTCTATCAAGATGCCAAGCCAGAAGATACCGTTCCTGGCTTAATGCACGTAAACTTTGGTGGCTACCATATTCGCGATATCGAATTTGTGGCAGCATTTGATGTGGACGCAGCGAAGGTTGGACTAGATCTCTCTGAAGCAATTTTCGCAAGCGAAAATAACACCATTGAATTTGCAGTCGTTCCAGAAACAGGAGTTTCTGTTCTCCGCGGAAAGACTCTCGATGGCCTCGGTGACTACTATCTCGACACCATTGAAGAATCCTCCGAACCTGAGGTAGATGTAGTAGCCGCGCTACGCGACGCAAAAGTAGATGTACTTATTTCTTATCTTCCAGTTGGCTCAGAAGAAGCAAATAAGTTCTATGCACAAGCTGCAATCGATGCCGGCTGCGCATTCGTTAACTGCCTTCCAGTATTTATTGCTTCCAATCCAGAATGGGCACAAAAATTTACTGATGCTGGCGTGCCAATTGTTGGTGACGATATCAAGTCTCAGTTCGGTGCAACCATCTCCCACCGCGATATCGTGCGCCTCATGGAAGAACGTGGAGTTCGGATTGACCGCACCTATCAGCTAAATGTTGGCGGTAACATGGACTTCAAGAATATGCTCCAGCGCAATCGCTTGGAGTCAAAGAAGATTTCAAAGACCAACGCAGTCACCTCAAATATGACTGGCCCAGTAAACGATCACGATATTCACGTTGGCCCATCTGATTATGTGCCTTGGCTCGAAGATCGAAAGTTTGCTTTTGTTCGCATCGAAGGAACTACCTTCGGTGAAGTTCCAATCCAGATGGAATACAAGCTTGAAGTTTGGGATTCTCCAAACTCTGCCGGAATTGTAATTGACGCGCTACGTGCCGCAAAGATTGCGTTAGATCGCGGTATAGGTGGACCAATTCTTTCTGCTTCTTCATACTTAATGAAGTCTCCACCAGAGCAGCGCCGCGATAATATCGCTCGCGAATCTGTTGAAGCATTCATTCGTGGAGAGATTGAGCGCTAAAAACAGAGGGGATTAAACACTCAAAATTGAATAACTAAAGCGGGTGTTCTAGATGTGTCAGGCACGTTTGGAACACCCGCAGTATAATATTTCAACAATTATTACTAGTGTATTTGGCAACGAATCAGAGCTTATTAAATTATTTATTTACCCGATAAGCCTGAAAATTAGCTATTTCCGTTTATTATCCAGTAAAAATAACCGAATTTTAAGATAATCCCGCTGAATTAATCTGAAAAAATGAATCTTTCCAGATTATCCCATAGACTGGTCTAGCACTCATGTTTTGACGGAGTTTTCCGTCCACGAGCGAAAGAAAAACAATGCGAAAGATTCATAAGCTTGTTGCAGCAAGTACAGCTGCAACCCTAACAGCTGGAATGGCAGTATTTGGCTCCAGCTCAGCTTTCGGCGTCGATCTTATCCAGATCCCAAGCGTTGATGCACCAACTGAAATCACCACCAAAAACGTGATTGACGCACCTGGCTACGATACCGTCACCCAGCGTGAACACGGCGCCCCACTTGGTGATGGATCGCTTATCTGTGTTGTCGATAAACCGATTTACAACATTGGCTACACCGGTCACCTCGATATGACCAATGTTGTATTCGCATGGAACGAACTCAAGAAGAACGGGAACGACAAGGCTCTTGAACGCAGCAAGGTTTTCCTCTGGGAACTCAACAATGCGATTACTCGTTTCCAGCCAATTGCCGCAGCACAGGGTGTAACCATTAAGAATATCGTCTGGGATGGCAGCGCTACTGCAGAAGCTGATGCAAAAACCACTCTTGAACAGCTTGTTCAATATGGTGCAGAAATTAAAGCAACCATGCCAGCTGGAAACCAGCAGGACCGTTTCCAACAGCTTCTTGACGACGACACATTCCGGAATGCTTTTGTCTCTGAACAAGCAAACAAGGACTGGTGGCTCGAAGTTTTCTACCGTCTAAAGGTTGCTTCTGATTTTGTAATTTCTTGGAAGGTTGACCCAAGCGTAGTTGATGTAGATATCGACCTTTGGAATCAGAAGATTGACGAGGCTTACCGCGCTGGAAACACTCACACCACTTTCGATGATTACATGCGCCCTTACAAGGTTGCATACGATAAAACTACCGGTGTAGTCGAAACTTATTTCCGCGTAAAGGTAACCGATACCGCTACTGACTACAATGATCCAGCAGATGCAACCACCCTTAACGGTCAGGCTAGCTACGATGCTTCGAATCGCGATGTTTTCGCTCGCGAATTAGACCTTGCTTACAACGGTGGAGATCATATCTACGGCAATGGAAATGATCTTGCATTCCTCGAGATTACTACCCCAGCTGGTGTCCTTACCGTGTCTGAGGAAAACTACCGCAAGGTTGAAGGTCTCGATCCACTATCTGTTCGGAACTTTATTGCCTCTGACCCACGTGTAGTTGGCGATTTCCGTCTTCCTATTTCCGATAACGCCGATGCTCAAGAGGCGATGCGTGAAATGTGGCGTGACACTTGGCGTATCGGTTTCGATCAAACCACTAATAACGCTATTACCTACTGGACCGAAACTGATGTCACCATCGACCATTCCTTCGCTTCCGCAGCAAAGGATGCAGCTGGAAATGTGATCCCACTACCGGCAGAAGTTTCCGCACTTCTCCCATCACGAGTAACCAACCAGTTGCTCGATAATGCAAAGGCATACGCTCCTGCCGCACCTGCAAAGACCGAAGTTGTAACAGCTGATGGTACTTGGACCTTCAACGGTTGGGATGCTGGCACTCCAGTACAGTGGACTACTCACCAGGCAGTAAATGCAGCAAATGAATTCCAAACCGCTGCTAATGTTACCGACTGTAAGGTTCGTGCATTTGTTGGTACCTGGAACTTCGAAAAGAAGCCAGTTACCCCACAGCCTAAGCCTGTTCCGCCAACACCAGAATTAAAGCCGATCGTTCCTGCTAAGCCGGAACTCGCAAAGACTGGTGCTGACGTTGCAGTTCTGAGCCTAGTAGCAATTTCTGCGCTTGGTGTAGGTGTTGTTGCACGTCGTCGCAACTCCTAAAAGTTCGACTAGTTTCGGCTGAAAATATAAGTCGAAATTAAATTAAACAGTTGAGCGGAGGGCGCCCCAAACGGGATTCCCTCCGCTCAACTTATTAATCGCCACTGACTAAACTAGATACAATACTC
>JAXFDG010000102.1:0-11534 GCA_034173665.1 Arcanobacterium sp. | reverse complement strand
GGTTGTGAAAGCTCTCCAAGCTCTTGCAGACCAAGGAAAGCTTGATCGCTCCGTGGTAAAGCAGGCAATCGATAAGTACGATTTATTCAACCCAAATGCCGAAATGCTCACCGCGGTTGAACCGGCTGCTGAAGAAGAGTAATTCTGACGCAGCGAGCCAGTCTGAGATAACTGGATAACTAAATATCCAAACAAAATAATTTTGCAGTGCTAACTTGTTTAAAGTTAGCACTGCAAAATTATTTCTAAGTGGCTAAGTTTTATAAAAGCAAAGCCTCAACCGGGGAAAATATTATTAAATAATTTCCTTCATACTCCGCTTCTTTGCAATCTCCACGATTTCCTGCGGGTCATTAACAAGATATTCAGCTGCGTCTAATTCTTTTTGCGCCGCCCCACCCCAGGCCACAATAATTGTTGGCACATTATGGGCAGCAGCACCGTTAACATCAAAAATCCGATCGCCAACCATTAAGACATCACTACGCCAGTTCCGCCCCAAATTAGCCGCAGTATATTTAAGAGAACTTACAGCACCCAGCAGCTCCGAATCCACGTTCCCCCGTATTGCGTTGCTCTGATTTCGATCTTTGTTCCCCTGCATCGCGTTACTCTGAAATTGTCTCTTCTCTTCTGCGATCCCGAGCTCTTTCAAACAGCGTCCCACAATTTCAGATTTATCTGAATGACCAACGTTGCTATAAGATCCAGCAACATGAGTAAACAGATCAGCAATTCCATGATGTTCCAACACACTCTGCGCAATATGCTCAAGTTTTGCAGTAGCCACACCAAGCTGGAATCCTTCTTCTTTTAACGCTTGTAGCATTTCCTTTATACCGGGAAACAGCGGAGATTCAAGCACCGTTTCTAAATAAATTGCACGGTAATGCAACACATATTCATCGATACGCTCAGGTGGAGCTCCCATTACCCCAAAGGAATGAGCAAGTGGCGGCCCCACAAACTGATGAAAATATTCAAGGGGCTCTTCCCGCCCACTCAAATCAATCAAAGTTTGCTGCATTGCCCGAGTAATCATGGGTGCAGAGTCAACAAGCGTGCCATCCATATCAAAAAGTAAAGTTTGCAAAATATTCCTTAAACGCAATTAAGTGGCTAAATAAAATTCCGAGAAAATCAAACCGTAAGCAACATAAAATTTCAAAAACTAGACGGAGCCGTCACTCAAATAATGAAGTATCCCCAGCACCAGCACGCAATAATTCCGGATAGCCTTCAGAAAAATCAACTACGGTGGTTGCTCCAGCAGTTCCAACTTCACCTTCGACTACAATATCGAGCACATGGCCTAGTTCATCGTTAATCAACCAGCCCTCAGACATTGGCTCAGTCTCCCCTGGCAAAATTAATGTAGAAGAAAGCAAAGGCTCCCCTAGTTCTGCCACAATTGCCTGCGTAGTAATATGATCGGGAATTCGCACACCAACGGTTGCCTTCTTGGGATTGAGTGTCATTCGCGGAACTTCTTTTGTTCCCTTCAAAATGAAAGTGTATGGACCCGGCGTAAGTGCTTTAATCGTACGGAAATTCGCGTTATCAATTATTACCAGCTTCCCAAGCTGTGCAAAATCATGGCAAAGCAATGTGAAATGATGCTTATCGTCAACCTTGCGAATCGTCTTAATCCGGTCAAGCCCAGATTTATTCGCTAGAGTACAGACAATTGCGTAACCTGAGTCTGTTGGGATCGCAGCAATCTCTCCGGCTCGCAAACGTTCCACAACACGGTCCACGAGTCGTTGCTGTGGATTTTCTGGATGTATATCTACGTAATTAGCCATGCTGCTCACTCCTCTAATCGGTTTCTCACCGAGCTTGGCACTCAACATCAAACTTACGGCAGACTTACAGCTCCTGAATCACAATAAATAGCTGCAGCACTAACTAGCAATCCCTAAATCGCAATCATTACTTGCAATCGATTTTTCACTAGTAACCCACCGTAATATCACCATTATTCTACCGCGATATTAGATAACAGCCTTAGTAAGCGTTTAGAATTAAGCCATGATTGAACAACTCACTCCTGAGGAAAAACTCGCACTCGCCCAAATTCGTGTTTCCTTAGCTGAGCTTGCACCGGAGATTCCGGAAACTGAAATAATTCCCGAAGCAAATCTCGAGCAAGACTTGCGGCTCGACATCACCACTCATTGGGTCCTTGCCTGTAGCCTAGAGCAAATGACGAAGCAGGAATTCGCCGATGCTCAAATCCGCCAATGTCAGACCGTTGCCGATTTAATCGCTTTAGTGGTATCCCCGGAGGATAATGTTGAGTCAGCAACCGAGCTACCGAATGATATTTTTAGCCAACTTGATGTAGCCAGCGAATAGGTGCACCCGCACCCGCGTAACGGAATGGTTCAAGTTCATCATCCCAAGCTTGACCAAGAGCCACATCAAGCAAGCGGCGAAGTTCAGTTGGGTCTCCCTGAGACTGTTCAATTGCAGCCCGGACTCGATTCTCTGGAACTACCACATTCCCAATCGTGTCTGTTTGCGCGTAAAAGATTCCTAATCCCGGTGTACAAGACCAGCGTCCACCGTCAGACATTCCCGTGGCTTCTTCGGTAATTTCGAAACGTAGATGTTCCCAACCGCCAAGTGCCGATGCGAGTACTGCACCGGTACCGATTTCACCTGTCCAGACCATTTCTCCACGATTCATCTGTGGATGAGCAGGTTGCTTTGTCCAATCAAAATGAACTGGATATCCAAGCACACTTGTCACCGCCCATTCAACATGCGGTTGAACAGCCGGTGGAACTGAATGTATAAAAATTACGCCACGAGTAGCGTTCTTTGTATTCACCGTGGACCTCCTGCGTTTAGGTGAAATTCCCCGTAACACCCGGATGCAGGATATCTTCGATGTTCCAATTTTAAGTTTCTTTCGCCCCCACAGCAAGCATATCTATTTATTGCTGACGGCGTGGCGCACTACCGTTATAGCGCACTATCGTCTTGGCGCAGTACCGGCGTTAAGGCACTACGGCGCAAATCACGACTTTCTTAGTGCGCTACAGTTAAAAACCGCGTTCGCGGATTTCACGGAGAGCTTTCTTGCGATGCGCGCGTTCAAGACGATCAATATATAAATGACCATCCAAATGATCTACCTCATGTTGGATTAATCGCGCCCAAATTTCTTCACCTTCAACAACGACTTTTTCTCCATCGAGGTTGATTCCTTCAGCTTTTGCATACCAAGCACGCTCACATGGATACCACAGTTCTGGTACCGATAAGCACCCCTCATCACCGTCTTGATATTCGTCCTCCGAAAGATCAACGATAACCGGATTTAGAATGTAACCCATCTTCCCGTCAATATTCCAGGAAAATGCGCGCCAAGTCTGCCCAATTTGATTTGCGGCAAGACCAGCTCGCCCAGGTTCATTTACCGTTTCCATTAAATCGTCCACTAAAGAACGAATTCCTGGAGTGATTTCTGTGATTGGCTCACATACCGTACGCAAAACTGGGTCGCCAACAATTCGGATATCTCGATAAGTCATATTCTTATTTTCCCACAGAGCCACGCAGATAAGAAAGTGGATGAGATTTTTCAAATCTCATCCACTTTCTTATGGAAGCTTTTCAGCTTCACAGTAACTCTTTGTTCACAAAATTCTATTCACAGAATTCAAATTAAATCTGAAATCTGAACAAGAAGATGCGAAATATATAAATCAGAGTTCTCGACGGCGGCGAAGCACTGCAGTTGCTCCAAGGCTTACAAGAATAATTGCAAGAACTGCAATTGTCGTAACTTGTGCACCTGTATGGCTCAAAGCACCTCCAGGAGCTTTCACCCCTGCCTTCGCAGACTGTGCCTTATCAACTGCGTCAAGCTTTGGATCAGCAAGATAAACCAGCTCAATCACTCCATTAGCCGGAGCCACAAAGGCATATCCAGCCTCGGAGTAACTAAACTTTACCTTTACCCGCTTGCCATCAGCACCGATGTAGTAAATTTCAGCTACTGCACGTGGGGCTTGAACTAGCCACTTTCCGGCGTCATTTGTTGGCGCACCGGAAACTCCAATCTTCTGCCCGCCTGCCATATTAGTTCGAGTTACTTTAAGTTCAGTTGCTTTTGGCATTTGAGCCGTGTAGCTCACGCCATCAGCCGTTACGGTTCGCTCTGGGTATTCCAAGGTGACCGTAATCTTCTTTGCAGTAACTTTGCCCTGTGCGTCTCGGGCATATACTGTAACTTCAACTGCTTTACCAAGCACCAGCTGTGAAGTATCCACTGTGGCGGTTACGCCCTCAGCGTCGTCAGTAATCTTTAGCGCAGCTAAAATCTGCTTTGCCAAATCTCCCTTATCTGGATCAAGAGTCAAAGTATTCGGACCCTTAATCACTGGCGGCTCATTCACAATGAACGGTAATTCTGCGGAAGCTAAATTACCAGCCTTATCAACGCCAACTGCACGCAACAAATGTTCACCATTAGCAAGAGGCGTTGGCACTGTGAATGTGAGCTCAGTGTATCCTTCTCCGGTTTTAGCTGCATCGGTTGCTGTCGCAGGAGTTGTTTGTGGCTGATCTTCTGCTGGAGTAACAGTAGAATCAGTTGCCGAGTCACCTTGCGCGGTAACAGTTCGCAAAGAGGATGCTGCATTCGCAGTATCGCGAAGAGTTCCGTTCAAAGCAGAACCGTCTGCTCCGATTCGGTTTGGCTGACCTTGCACTACTGAATCTGCACCAGGAGCTACAGTTAGTTCTACTGCCTTTGTTTCTACAAGCTTTCCATCAAGATAGAAAGTCGCAGAAGCAAGATGATCGTCCTTCACCAAAGCCTTGATAACTCGAGTCTTCTCCACCACTTCATTAGGCTGTGCACCTGAGAAAGTAACAGTTGGTAATTCGCCGTCTACAATCACTGGAATTAGCTGAAGGTAAGCATTATCCAGTTGATCGTAAAGACCGAGGAGAATTGATTGTCCATCAACGCCAGGAACAGTTGCCTTAAATTCTCGACGATTCGCTGCAGCTGTAGGGTCATCAATTGAAATAAATGATTCAACTGTGTCGCCGTTAAGCGTCAAATTGTAACCAAAAGCGTTATCCCAAACAGTTCCGGAGAATTCAATATCTCCCGGCGTCTGCAAGTAGATTGCACCATCTGGGTTAATTTCTGGCTTTGTTAACTCAAGACCCGGAGCATCAACATCGAATAGAACCTTCAATGCGGTGCTGACCTTATAGGTTGGGTCATCGATGGTGACATTAAACTTTGTAATTCCTTGCTTTAAAGTGAGCGGAACTTCAAAAGTACCATCTGAATTAACAGCTACCTGCTTTCCATCAACTTCAAAGTATCCCGGAACACGGTTGAACTTACCCTTGTAAAGGAAAGTATAGGTGCCATCTTCGTTTTCGGTTACTGCTTCATTATCGGCGGAAACCACATTGAAGCTGCGATCGAATCCAAGGTTCGCATTCAGAGTGAGATTCGCTGGTGGAACAGAATCATTAACAAGCTTAATTACTGCTTCACCGCGATTCCACGCACCATCAAATGCGCGAACCGTAAGAGAAGTTTCGTCACCAAATAGTTCGATTTCTGCACTGAATGTTCCATCTTCATTTACTGGAATTTGATCCCAGCCAATGTTTACAGTGGAAATCTTGGAAATATTATCTGTAACCTTACCTTCAATTCGGATCTTGCCGTTTTCTGGTGTTGCCGGCTGAACTGCAGGTGTCGTGATTTCGATAACTGGTGGTTGTCCATCATAAACAAACTTAAACGTTTGCGAAGCAACTGGATTACCTGCAGCATCAAGACCTTCAACAACAACCGTATTCTCGCCGTCCACTACTGGAGCAGCAATCTCCCAACGCCCATTTTCTGGAACGTCAACAACAACATCTCCAATACGAACTTGCTTAATTTGTTCAGAGGCACGCCCAGTGAGCACAAGCTTACCGTCTTGTACCAGCAATTCATCCGTCTGATCTGAAACAGCAGTTGCATTAATTGTTGGGCTCGAATTCAACGTTTCTGCCGATTCAACAATTAAAGCATTATCGCCAAGCATAATCGTCTTGCGAATAACATTAGTTGCGGTATCCGAAGCGTAGAGTTCGAAGTAACCGACCATGTCTGCAAGACCACCAGGAATCACTACAGTGTAGACGTCGTCAACTGGATCTTCGCTGCGTGATACAACCGAAGCTGGCCAAGTGAAACGTCCTTGAACTGCGTTAACACCTGAGAATTCATCAGTAACCTTGACCTTAACTTCGTAGTTGTCATCATCGTTCTTCACGATTGAGACAACCTCGATTTCAGGGGCAACGGTGTCGATACCAAATGGCATATCTAAGGTTTGAGCAGCCCAATCAGCACCAATCTGAGCACTTACACGATAGATGTAATTACCGTCAGGAAGTAATTCAAATTGTTTCGTATCAGGATTATAAATACGACCATTGAATGCGATTCCGGAAAGGTCTTCTTGGAAAGTGTTTGGACGCTCCCCTAGCTGGTCAGCAATTGTAAAACGAGTAACATCGTTCAAGCTACCAATATCGCGTAACTTATTGCCCTGCGCATCATGAATCGAAACAGTAAGCTTCTCAGCATTTCGGAGCATTGCCAGACGCGCATAAATCACATCCGCATAAGTGTCCTCATTAGGTGAGAAGAATTGTTCACCATTGCGGAGAGTCATCTCACCGTCGCGAATCATAGTGTATAACGAAGTATGCGTTGGACGCCCAACAGCTTCTAGTACTGGAGTTGGGAAACCGTCATACGCCGGATAATCCACAATTGGCTCAGCATTCCAGTCACCTGCAAAACCAAGATATGGGATATTCAAATCAGGCTGAGTAGCAGACTTAGAGTTAAGTTTCACCCATCCTTCAACCCAATGATTCTCTGCACTTACAGTGAGAGTGAAATCAACGGTTGCAGTGCCGTTTGCAGGTACGGTAACAGTGCTTGCACTAGCAACGATAGAATCGTTAGCTGAACAATTAGTGGTGGTTTCGGAGCCGTCATTTGGATTTGACTCATTCACCACACAAGTTGCGCCAGTTTCAAAAGTTTGCGCAGTTGCCGACTCATTCTTCAAAGTAACAGTAAAGGTTTCAGAGCCTTTAACTTCTCGCAGTTCGGCAACAGGTTTATTTTCAACTGTTGCTAAAACCCGAGTATTAATTGCGTCTTGAACCTGCACTAAGCCTGCACCAATTTGCCGTGGAGCGTGTGGAACGACGTCGTCGACCATTGGAATTTCAGCGGTATTTGAAAGTGCGGTACGACTACGAATAATCTGCTCTGCACGACTTAGATTCGGGAAATCTTTAGCCGATTGTTGCAACATCAATGCCATTACCCCAGCTACATGTGGGGCTGCCATTGAAGTACCCGACTTAGTTGCGTATTTATTGTCGTTTACTTGAGCATAAACTTGTCCACCGATACCAGCAATCTGCGGCTTGAATCCAAGTTCTGGAGTAGCACCCCAAGAAGTAAAGGCTGAGGGATGCAATTTCTCTGGATTTGCCACAACTACCTGAGTTCCAGAGAGAGTCACTGTGGTATTTGGGTCAGCCTGAATTTTCTGAAGAATCTTTAAACCATCAGAATGACCGATAGCTGCGCCCGGAACAGTGAATTTGTCAATTCCAGCCATGCCTGGAATCTCGTCGCCTCCATTAGCGTGATTATAAATAATCACACCAGTAGCACCATTAATTGTGGCATTTGCAAATTTATCAGCAAAAGATAGTGGATCTGTGCCTGGAGCTCCGCCACGTTGAATCAAAACCCACTTACCGCGCGGGTTAGCAGCGAACATATCATCGATTGTGCCGTAGCCGCCGTCAACAATTTGATGCGCTTGACCATCAGATTCCCCAACTTGTAAGTCATAGACAAAATGCTCAGTACTGCCGTTACCGGTTACGTCACCTTGGAGCTGAACAATTGTACTATTCTCGATTGAAGCAACTGACCAAGCATCTGTTCCAGTCGACGGCGAGCCAACAGTTGCATCGTCAAGCATTCCAAGTAAATCATTTGGGTCAGTTGAAGAAGAAGCGTTTAGGCCTTCATTTCCGGCAGCGACAATGACTTCTACACCTGCCGCACGAGCAGCAGCAATCGCACGCTGTTCCCCATATACGTCAGCTTCATTTCCGTTTGGTGAGCCGAGAGACATATTAATAATATCTGCACCCTGCTTCACGGAATCTTCAATTGCAGCGATGATATCGTCGCCTGCAGCTCCGCCAGCCTTTGCTGGGTCATTTGAGAACACCTTCATTGCGAGAAGCTGTGCATTTGGTGCAATACCGCTTACTCGACCATTTGTTAAAACATCAGCACCGGCTCCAGCATTTGCTCCCGCAATACCAGCTACATGCATACCGTGGTGTGAAGAAGTAAGATCCTTTACTTCTTTATTGTTATCTGCATAGTTGTAGCCAAATGGAACTTTTTCAGTAAATCCAGCACTTGGAGTAAGTTTCTTCGCTACTCCTGGGTCAAGCTGCATATCTTGATGATGAATATCAATACCTGTATCAATAATAGAAATTACAAGACCTGAACCATCTAAGCCATATTTCTCAGAAGCTTGCGTAGCTTGAGTAAGCTCTCCAGCAGAATCCATTGTTGGATAGTACATCCGAACTTTTTGCACGGAAGCAATTCCTGGTTCAAGACGCAGACGAGTGATATCTTCTGGCTGAACATAAGCCGAAAAACCATTTACGAGATATCCAAATTCACGTTCAACATCAAGACCGTATTTTGAGCTAAGAGTCTTTGATAGATTCTGCACTGCGGCAAGATTTGCTCCACGCCCACCCGGAGTAACCGGTTGTTGTTTGAGTGCAATAAAAACCTTTACCGGCTCATCTGCCACAGAACTTGAATCATTTGTTGACGGTAACGCCGGCGCATCTGGAATTGCGTAAGCTGCGCTTGCCCCTCCAAATACAAGGCTAAAAGCTGCGACGCCCGCCAAAATATTTTTAATCGGTTTCATAGTTATCCTTCTACATACATTAGTGCGAATGTATGTATTAAAGATTACATAAACCCAAATTGAGCTGCAGTTTTACTCAAAATATGAAATGAACTGACTAATGTCTAAAAAATAAAGGTAGTAGAACTCTAGAAAAATTAGGTATTTAAAATTAGAAATTTTCCCAGTTCCCGGTTAGGGTAAATCAGAGCTGTCAGTAAAATAAAATAAGCTCTAGACTTCTCTAGAGCTTTGGCTCCCGCGGTTGGATTCGAACCAACGACCGTCCGATTAACAGTCGGATGCTCTGCCACTGAGCTACGCGGGAATGCGACTTAATTAATTTAAGGTATTTCTCCCTCAGGGTCAAATCAGCTGAAAGAATAGCTCCATAGTGTGCCTAGTGCCACAGAGTTTAGCTCTTCCTCCAGTTTCCAGCCCATAACTCTAGTTAGCTCCCCACTCCACCTTGAAATTTCACAACTTCCAGATTTCGTAACTTACAAACTTCACGAGTCACAACCCGACGGCTTCACGAAGCTCCGCTTCCAAAACTTCTAAAGCCTCCCGATCCGCAACTGTTCGCACGTCGTCGGAAATAACTTGCGTAAATAAAGACTCGTCGGCATTTCGCCGAACCTGACCTGTAGCTTTCCCACCAGAAGGTAAATCACGGAAAATCTGATGTACCACTGAACGATCAATACGTTCGCGAATAGCTCGCAAGAAAACTTGATCATAATTTTTAGAAAGTTCTAATACGAGATCAGCTAAATTTCTCTCAACAAAAGAAATTCGTAGCTTATGCGTATCACCATCCCAACGTGCATTGGCAATATCCGACCATTCTAATTCCAGCGTCGTTCCGTCCGCGAAAAAACAAGCTAATTGATCAGACCAGGCAGAAACAACTCCTTCAGGCAAAAGTTCCGCCCACCCCAAAGGACGCTCTGCCCGATATTTTTTCACAGCCTCTGGAAGCGAGTGCTTATTACGACGGAAAAACATCAGCTCACCAAACCTACCTAAATCAATCAACCCAAAACGTCTGGAAAATATTGACAACAGAAAATAAAACAAAGAATTTAAGGCAAAAGATTGCTGAATTCAAGATTATCGAATTCAGCATCAATAGCATTCTCGGTAAAAACAATGATTTGCCCAGAGCTACTATCGGTTGACTCTAGATCTTGCGCCTTTCGCACGTTACCTCCAGCAAAATATCCAAGCACCAAAAGTATCACTCCGAAAATTAAAGCAAAAATAAAGTTTCGCTTTTGCGCTGCCTTTAAACGCTTTACATCTTCCGGGCTAAGAGCCCCCGGGAAAGACTCACTCAAGGCAAGTTCATCAGTATTTTCAGTAGCTGAATTAGTCTCAACACGCTCACTAGAGTCGCTTAAAGAATTATCGCTATCTATTGATTCGCTATTAATTGAGCCGCTGTTTTTCATCTCTTCTTGCAAGAATACCTCCTGTGCTTAGTCCAAATTCTACTAGCTTCGAAACGCTACCGAAAATGCAATGCTATGCTCTTGCTATGACTTCACCTGTATTCGAACCGCTTTCAGTCCGTTCAATGACCACTCGAAATCGGCTCTGGATTCCGCCGATGTGCCAATACTCTGCATTCGCCGCAGATGGATTACCGACGCCATACCATGTGAGTCATTATGGAGCCTTGGCTCGCGGTGGTGCAGGTGCAGTAATCGTTGAAATGACTAATATCGTTCCGGAAGGACGCATCAGCCCGAACTGTTTAGGCCTTTGGAGCCAAGCACACACGGAGGCATTTAAACCTGTTGTTGCGGCAATTAAAGCTGGCGGGGCGAAAGCCGGTATTCAAATTGGTCATGCTGGGCGAAAGGCTTCAACTGCTGCATGGATAGCTAGTAACGCAGGCGAATCTCTTACTGTTGCTGAGGGCGGTTGGAATACTATTGCTCCTTCTGCCCTAGCTTTTCCCGGCCTCAAAGATCCGCGTGAACTAGAGCTTTCTGAAATACAAAAAATCATTTCAGATTTTGCTGATGCCGCACAGCGCGCAGTTTATGCAGGATTTGATTTTATTGAAATTCATGGTGCTCATGGATACTTACTTACACAGTTCTTCTCCCCGCTTTCAAACCAGCGTACAGATTCTTACGGTGGACCGCTAGAAAACCGAGCTCGGCTTTCTTTAGAAGTTGTGAACGCTATCCGAGCCGTAATTCCTGAAGATATGCCCCTTGTTTACCGTATTTCAGCAACCGAGTGGCTCGAAGGTGGAATTACCGTTGAGGATTCAGTTCAACTTCTTACTTGGGTGAAAGAGTTAGGCGTAGATATTGCAGATGTCTCCACCGGTGGAAATATGCCTGCTTCTTTCCCGATTTATGCGGGATACCAAATTCCATCAGCTGCAAAAATAAAGACTGAAACTGGGTTAATTACGGGTGGGGTTGGCTTAATTAACGAGCCAAGACTAGCCGAATATCTAATAGGTTCAGAAGAAGTTGATTTCGTCCTTATTGG
>JAXFDG010000101.1:0-5642 GCA_034173665.1 Arcanobacterium sp. | reverse complement strand
CTTTAAGTGTAACGCTTTTCCCGTGGTATTCTTTTTGCAATAACCTTGTTATGAGACTTATTCATAATTTGATTCAAAAATCACTTCTTGGGGAGAATGGCTAGTTATGCAGGAATTAAAACTCGACGTCTTGGTGATTGGTTTTGGAAAAGCTGGTAAAACTATTGCGATGAAGCGGGCGGCTTCCGGGGATCGGGTTGCAATTGTGGAAAAATCGCCTGAAATGTATGGCGGTACCTGTATCAACATTGCCTGTATCCCAACCAAGAAGTTATTAACTGAGGCTGCTCGTGGAGTTGAATATTCACAAGCTCGCGTAAATCGCGATGCTTTTATTGCGAAGTTGAATGCCGCCAATAAGGCCCTTGCCGAAGGTAAGGGAGTCATGATTATTGACGGCGTGGCTCGATTTACTGGAGCACATACAGTTGTCGTTGGGGATAATCATGATGGTGAACAGTTAGTGATCGAAGCTGAAACGATTGTGATTAATACTGGAGCGGAAAATCGAATTAAACCTTCTGGTAAGGTACATGATTCAACTTCAATTCAACGTTTACCGAAAGCTCCGGAAACTTTGGGTGTGGTTGGTGCCGGGCCAATTGGTTTAGAGTTTGCCACGATGTTTAATGGTTTTGGCACAAAAGTTACCGTTTACAATGGTGGCGGATCATTCTTACCAATGTTTGATGCGGATATTGCTGAAGCTGTGCGCTCGCAATTAACAGTTCAAGGTATTGAAATTGTTGATGAAGAAGTTGCTGATTTTTCCTTGCTTCCACAAGAAGCTGTTTTAGTGGCGATTGGTCGTTCGCCTGTTGTGTCGGGACTTGGACTTGAGGCAGCAGGAATTGAATTCTCGGCCCGCGGAATCATTGTTGATGAGCATTGCCAAACTAATATTCCCGGTGTGTATGCTGTGGGCGACGTTAATGGAGGGCCACAATTTACATATATTTCTTATGATGATCACCGAGTGGTTCTTTCACATCGTTGGGGAGATGGCTCATATACTCGTGAAGGACGAATCTTCCCAACCACAACATTCTTGAATCCGCCGCTTTCAAGCATTGGTATGACTGAGTCACAGGCGCGTGAAGTTGCGGAAATTGAGGTGAAGAAAGCTAATATTGCTGATATTCCAATTTTGCCACGACCAAAGATTCTCGGTCAGCCAGAGGGAGTAGCGAAATTTATTCTTGACGCAAAGACTAATCAGATTCTGGGCGCCACCCTTTACTGTGTGGATTCGCAAGAATTAATCAATATGGTGGCTCTGGCGATTAATAATCAAATTCCAGCAAAACGAGTGGGGGCAGGAATCTATACTCATCCAGCAACAGCAGAATTATTTAATGCGTTACTTGATTGAGATTAAGTTAAGTAATTTTGCCTGAGTGATTACTAGTTGATTGGTTCAGAGAGTGCTAAAACGAGTTGTGAAAACTCGTCGATAATAGTCGTATGCAGAGTTTTGCTAATAATGTTTAGAGCTTCTTCCGAGTTGCTGGTGGCAAGAGTGATAGTTGGAATGAGTTTTTTGTTTTCTGCATCAAGACTATCGTTTTTTTCGGTTGTTAATGTTGCGAGCACAGACTTTTGATATACCGAGACAAAGGTGGAGGTAGCAACTTTTGCTGGGACGCTAAATCGGCGACCCAGCATTGCGATTAGTTCTGTTGCAAGATCAGCAAGAGTGTCTAAGAAAATGTTGTAAATTTGTGCAACTTTTTCATGATGTTCACTTGTGCGCACTGCAAGAAGTTGAAATTCTAAATCAAGAACAACAGATCCAAGACGGTATGGTTGCGGAATTAAGAATTGTGAAACAAGCTCTGTGGCGTCCGCAAGAGATTCGATTTTTTGTGGAGTATTTTGCTTTTTATATGTTTCGATTAACTGGCTGAAAGCAGCTATTGTTTGATTGTTTTCTCGTTCTAAAAGAGCGATGAAAAGTTCATCTTTAGATTTGTAATTAGAGTAGAAGGCACCCCGGGTAAAGCCGGCACGAGAACAGATATCTTCTACTGCTGCCCCGTTAAGCCCACGCTCAACGAAGACTTCTCGGGCTGCTTCAAAAAGTCGTTCCAAGGTAGCCGCGCGACGCGGCGTATTCTTGCTGGTAGCAGCAATATTTTGCGTCACGATTACTCCTGAATATAGTGGGTTAATAAGTGGGGTAGTTATTGGTAAACCTGCGTTGTAAGGCTCAGCCTACCGCAGTTGTAAAACTATGCAATTTGACAGCAAGTTTTTTCATTGTTTTTTCCAAAATTATTGCCCTGAGCTGCTATTTTTGCTTAGGTGACGCCTTGCTTTCGTAATTCAAAGTGATTTCTGACTCAAAATTTATAATTTTCGTATTAATTTGCGTTTTCCCAGCTTAGAGCGTCTGCTTTGAAGGTGTTTTCATGGGAGGAGTACTATATTGAAGAGTTGCAGTAAGTCATCAGAGGAGTCTCATGAATTCACATCAAAACGCAGCTGGAATCATGGAAAATCAGATAAGCAGTGTTGAATTAGCTGATTTATCGGCAATTTCCACCATTTCCAACCCAGAGATTTCTTATGGACACGCAAAAATTCGACAAAAACCGGAAGTACTCGCCCCTGCTGGAAATCTTGAAACTTTAAAAACAGCAATTGAATTTGGTGCAGATGCTGTTTATTGCGGAGGAAAAGAATTTGGGATGCGGAGCGCACCAAAGAATTTTAGTTTAGAAGATTTTTCTCAGGCAGTAGATTTTGCACATAACAGAGGTGCAAGAGTTTTTGTTACTTGCAATATTTTGCCAAAAAGCACTGAAGTCCAAGAAATGAATGCCTACATGGGAGCTCTTGGCGAAATTGGCGTTGATGCTTTAATTGTTTCTGATATTGGCGTATTGATGGCAGCGCGAGAAGTTGCGCCGAATACGGAAATTCATATTTCCACCCAGGCCGGCATTACTAATTATCAGGCAGCAAATGCTTTTGCTGCTCTTGGTGCAAGTCGAGTGGTTCTTGCACGTGAGTTAGATCTTGCTGCGATTCGTCATATTCGTGCAAATGTTCCAGAAGATTTAGAAATAGAGGCATTCGTACACGGTTCAATGTGTATGGCTTTTTCCGGACGTTGCTTAATCTCGCAACACGTTACCGGGCGTGATGCGAACCATGGTGATTGCGCGCAATCATGCCGTTGGAAATACCATGTTGTGGAAGAAAAACGTCCTAATGAATTCATCCCAGTCGAAATCACTGATGATGGAACATTCCTCTTCAATTCTCATGATATGAATTTACTGCCTCATGTGGACGAGATTCTTGATGCCGGAATTACCAGCTTGAAGATTGAGGGCCGGGCAAAGAGTTCTTATTATGTTGCAGCAATGGCAAATGCTTATAAATTTGCCGTAAATGAATATTTAGTGCAACGTGGTTTTGAAGATCGCCAGGGTAATGAATTAAATACTTTCCAGCATCGAGTTGATGTAAACGGAGAAATTATTTCTGACGACGTGCCAAAAGTTTTGTACCCACAATGGCTTCTTGAAGAACCGTATAAAGTGACTCATCGTGAGTATTCAACAGGTTTCTATTACCCAGAAACTCCAGCTAGTGAAAATATTATTTCTGGAGCTTATATTAACGATTGGCGTTGGGTTGGAACAGTGAAGCGCTTTGATGCGCAGAAGAAGCGAATTTATTTATTAGCAAAGAATAAAATCACGCCTGGAATGGAACTTGAATTTTTATTCCCGAACCATGAGCCGGTGAAATATATTGTTCCTGAAACGGGACTTGCCGATGAAAAGAATCATGCAGTTGAGGAAATAAATCACCCAGCAAAAGAATTCTCTTTGCCGGGTGAAGTATTTATTCCAGAAGGTGCGATTATCCGCACGCGGATGCGCTAGGTCTAGTCGTTCTCATTTGTTTTTGTTTCGGAAACCGGAGCGACTGTTGGGGTCTCAGAAATCGAGGCGACGTCGTCGATAATTTCTGTAACATCAGCTCCGGCAACGAGTTTCCCAGACGATCCTGCGCCGAGTGTTTCTAATGCAAGCCGTCCAACTAGTTGCTGGTTGGTGGTTGTGCGCTGTGAGCGCGCATTGGAGAGGAAAGAAACAAACCAATGGAAAAGGGTTCCGACTTGAGACTTAAAACCGACGATATAAAGTAGGTGTAGGAAGCACCAAGCAACCCATGCCGGAAATCCGGTGAGTCGAAGTTTGCCCATTTTTACAACAGCTTTAAAGCGAGAAATTGTGGCCATTGAGCCCTTGTCGTTGTATTGGAACTTAGAAGTGCTCGGGGTTTGCCTGGACGTTTTCGCCTTAATTTGATTAGCGGCAAATTTTGCTGATTGAATAGCGCCTTGAGCAACACCAGGAACACCAGGAACGCTCATCATATCGCCGAGAACATAAATTTCGGGGTGTCCGGGGATGGTGAGGTCTTCTGCCACAACTACGCGTCCAGAGCGATCAAGTTCCACGCCGGTACGTTCCGCAAGAACTTTTGCCAGAGGAGAGGCTTGCACTCCAGCTGCCCAAACTTTGCAGTTTGATTCAATTATTTCTGTGGTTCCGTCTTTATAGCTTAAAGTAACCGAGTCTGCGTCGAGATTTGTAACAAAAGCATTCATTCGTAGTTCTACCCCGATATTTTCGAGAGATTTACGAGTTACATCGGATAGATTTTCGCCAAATACTGGCAGCGGAGCAGGTGCGCCATCAATTAAAATCACTCTTGCAGAGCTTGTGTCGATATTTCGGAATTCTTTCCGGAGAGTCTTTGAGGCAAGTTCGCGAATTTGGCCAGCCATCTCTACTCCAGTTGGACCGGCGCCGATAATTGTAAAGGTGAGAAGCTGTTCGATTTTAACTGGATCGGTTTCGATTTCTGCAAGTTCGAAGGCTCCGAAGATACGCGCACGAAGTTCAAGGGCGTCATCGATATTTTTCATGCCAGGAGCAAAAACAGCAAAGTGATCGTTTCCGAAATAAGACTGACCAGCTCCGGCAGCAACAATCAGAGTGTCGTAGGGTGTTTCTTGTGGGCGATTGTGGTTTCGCCAGCGCACAACTTTTGCTTCGGTATCAATATCTTCTACAAGAGCTAATTTAACTGTGACATTCTTTTGATTCTTCAGGATTTCGCGGGTGCTTGGAGCGATTTCACCTTCAGAAAGAATGCCGGTTGCAACTTGATAAAGAAGAGGTTGGAAAAGGTGGTGGCTAGTGCGTGCAAGGAGAGTGATGTCAACGTCTGCCTTACGGAGGTGGCGTGCAGCTGCTAAGCCTGCGAAGCCGGACCCGATAATTACAACGTGATGCTTGGACATAAATCTACTTTCTTACTGCTTTTCGCTGGTTTTCCTGTGTCTGGTGCGAGTGACAAAATCTTAATTTTGACGCTAGTTCCAGCTTCGTGTTTAAGTTTGATTTTTTAATACTTAAGTTTGGCCTAGAGTTATAGGTTCTGATTATTGAGCTATAACGCATTTCAATTCTATGGAGTTATTCCAGATAAGGCCTAAATAAACAGGGGACTGTGAGGTAATTCCGATATATTGAGGAAGATTAGAGGCCTCCGGCGAGAAATAAAAATTCGGCTCGACAGGGCATAAAGTCAACCATCGAGCCGAAGCGCGCCGA
>JAXFDG010000100.1:0-13360 GCA_034173665.1 Arcanobacterium sp. | reverse complement strand
GTTTCTGGTGGTCATTCGCACTTAATGCTGATTAAGAATATTGCTACTGATGTTACTGAACTTGGTGGAACTCTTGACGACGCCGCCGGTGAAGCTTTTGATAAAGTCGGCCGGCTCCTTGGCTTGCCTTATCCGGGTGGTCCACATATTGATCGGCTCGCACGTGAAGGAAATCCGAACGCGATTCGCTTCCCGCGTGCCCTACGCTCAGGCAAGAATCAAGAAAAGCATCCATATGATTATTCATTTTCTGGATTAAAAACTGCAGTTGCACGTCATATTGAAGGTTTGAATGCGCGCGGTGAAGAATTACCGAAGGCTGATATTGCTGCTGGATTCACCGAAGCCGTGGTTGGAGCTCTTGTAGAGAAAGCAGTGACGGCGTGCCAAGCCCACGACTGTGACACTCTCGTTATTGGTGGTGGCTTTTCTGCAAATTCTCGTCTTCGTGAACTTGCTGCCACTGAAGCTGAAAAGTATGGGCTCACTGTACGTATCCCACCTATTCGCTACTGTACGGACAACGGAGCGATGATTGCGGCTCTTGGCTGGCATATGGTGGCTAACGGTGTTGCTCCATCACCTTTGGATATTTCTGTTGATACGGGACTTCCACGCGAAACAACTATTCTTCGGTAGTGATACTTAGAATCTGATAACAGCATTGCGTAGACTATAAATCGTGAGTATTGCACTGTATCGCCGTTACCGGCCTCAGATATTTGAAGAAGTTATTGGTCAGGAGCATGTTACTGACCCTCTTATGGCTGCACTTGATGCAGGTCGTACTACTCATGCTTATTTATTTTCTGGGCCGCGCGGGTGTGGAAAGACTACTTCTGCGCGTATTCTTGCTCGTTGTTTGAATTGTGTTGAGTATCCGACTGCCACTCCTTGCGGGGAATGTGATTCTTGCAAAGAGTTGGCTCGTGGGGGCTCCGGTTCATTTGATGTTGTGGAATTAGATGCGGCTTCACATGGAAGTGTTGACGACGCGCGCGAGTTACGTGAACAGGCAGGATTCGCTCCGGTTCGTGATCGATTCAAGATCTTTATTATTGATGAAGCACATATGGTAACTTCCCATGGTTTTAATGCCTTATTGAAATTAGTGGAAGAGCCTCCACCTCATGTGAAATTTATTTTTGCGACTACGGAACCGGAAAAAGTCATTGGCACGATTCGTTCCCGGACCCACCATTATCCGTTCCGGTTAGTTCCACCGCCAGTTCTCGAAAGTTATTTGACTGAAATTTGTGCAGATGAAGGTGTGGAGGCTTCTCCAGAAATTCTTTCCTTAGTGGTTCGCGCTGGTACTGGCTCAGTGCGTGATACTCTTTCAGTTCTCGATCAGATTATTGGGGGATCTGATGGGGTACACCTTGAATATGAACGGGCGGTTGCTTTACTCGGCTACACTTCTGCACATTTATTAGACGCTTCAGTTGAAGCAATTGCGAAAGCAGATGGGGCGCGACTTTTTGGCGTAGTTGATGACTTAGTTCGTTCTGGGCATGATCCGCGAAGATTTGCTGAAGATTTATTGCAGCGTTTACGTGACTTAGTGATTCTTTCACTTGCCGGATCTTCTGTTCGTAATGTTTTTGTTTCTGTTCCTGATGATCAATTTGCGCTTATGGAAGCTCAAGCCGAGATGCTCGGAGCGCGGCGTGCATCACGGAGTGCTGACTTAGTGAATGAAGCTTTATCGCAAATGCTTGGGGCGACTGCTCCGCGTTTGCAGCTTGAATTATTATGTGCTCGCCTTGTGGTTGCTCAAGAATCATTTGCAAATACTGGTGTCAGTGCTCCAAGTAATATTTCGCAAAATATTCCTGGCGCACAGAGTGTTGCCAGCGGTGGAGAGAAGCCACAAGTTCCGGCAACGCCTGGGGGAGATGTTTCTGCAAATGTTCAGAAGCAGCGTCCAGCAGAGACAAGTGCTCATCAAGAGGAAGTTAATTCTCAACGGCGTGTAAAACCAAATGAACGTCCGATGCCGCAGATTCCAGTCGATATTGCGGGATTATCGGGAATAGGCGTGGTTGCAGGAGTTTCTGAAGCTACTTCAGCAGAAGCTAACACGACCGAAAGAGAAAATGTTCCTGTTGTTAAAGCCGATAAGGCTATTGATAGGACCGCTCGTCTTGAAAGTGCTGAAGGCACTGAGGGAGCCGAAAGTACTGGAGGTGCCTCAGCGGCGGCAACTCCGTTTTCGGCAATCACTGCCTCTTGGGTAGAAATTAAGGAAAATGCTGCAAATCGAGCTCCTGCAGCGATTAATTTATTTCAAAGGATGGCGCAGCCAAAATCTGTTGAAAATAATGTAGTTTCGATTCCACTTGGGAATCAAGACGATATTGAAAAATTCAACCGGAATTTTGCGGTTCTTGATGCAATAGCTTTTGCGATTTATGATGTCACCAGATTAAAAACCCGGATTCAAGGCGTGTTTGACCCAAATTTAGCTGAGCAAAATTTGGACGAGCAAAATTTAGCTGAGCCGAATGTGGCAAGAGTTGGTGATGCGGACCTAAAAGAGTTCACTGATTCATCAGTAATGGTGAATCAAGAATCTGAGATTGAGATTGAAAGCGTCACTGCCCAAACTGAAAGTGAAACTGGATTAGTAGGTGATCCGGCAGGAATTTTAGGGGCAGTTGTTGACGGAGAAGCAATATTTGTTGTCTCTGAATCAAGTATGAAAAACTCTTTGGCTGATTCTCTTGCTGATGATTCAGCGATTTCGTCACCTGAACCGGGGTTTGTTCCAGGATCGGAAACTGATTTTGCGGCAGGTAACGTTAAATCTGTTGAGAATGTGGCTAGCGAAAGTCTTTCGGCGGCGTCTGCAGGAACCGTACAGAGCGGAGCTCAAGTTCCATTCTTCGCTCAAGATTTACCTAGTATTCCACCAATACAAGATCCGTTTAGTGAACCGAAACCGGAATCTTCTTTTGCAACTCTTGTAACGCAAAAAGATTTCACGGAAAACGGTAACTCTACCAGCGCTGATGTTGCCGAAGGATATGAACCTGAACCAACAAATATTGATTATGGCGATGATTGGGATGCAGTGACGGATGAAGATCCGGAGCTTGATATTTCAAAACTATATGGTGTTGAAGTTGCGATTAAAGCTTTTGACGCGCGAGTAGTAAAAGAGCAGCCAACCCAGGAAGAAGGAAATTAATGGCCGGGGTTTATGACGGTGCAGTTCAAGAGCTTATCGATGAACTTGGAAGATTGCCTGGTGTTGGTCCGAAAAGTGCGCAACGAATTGCATTTCATTTGTTAGAAGCTTCGGATGAAGAAGTGCAAGCTTTGGTGCAAGCTTTAACTGCAGTGAAAGAAAAAGTACGTTTCTGTGGTATTTGTGGAAATGTTACTGAGGAAGAACTTTGCCGAATCTGTTCTGACCCACGCCGTTTAGATAACGTCATCTGCGTGGTAGAAGAATCTCGGGATATTGTGGCCATTGAACGTGCGCGAGAGTTCCGGGGAAGATACCACGTATTAGGTGGAGCAATTGATCCGATTGGCGGCATTGGCCCAGATAAACTTCGAATCCGTGAACTTTATGCACGTCTTGCTGATGGAAAAATTACAGAAGTAATTCTTGCAACTAACCCAAATGTTGAAGGTGAAGCCACAGCAACTTATCTTTCGGTAAATCTCTCTCACCTTGGTGTAGTCGTTTCGCGTTTGGCATCTGGATTACCTGTTGGTGGAGATCTTGAATACGCAGATGAGATTACGATTTCGCGTGCTTTAGAAGGACGTCAACGAATTCATACTCCAAGCGTGGGCTAGTTCCATGCCTGTAAATTCTTCTTTGAAGAGGCTCAGAGTTTCCCCGTAATTTATATTTTATTGTTTCGTCCGTCTTTTGAACTTCTGGAACATTTATTTGGCTTGGCTTTTAGAATGAGTGGACTATTCCCAAACTAAGGAGCTGGCTTGAGTTTAATAGTTCAAAAGTTTGGCGGGTCCTCTGTTGCTGATGCGGCTGCGATTCGCCGTGTTGCAAAGCGTATCGTTGAGACGCACAATGCTGGAAATCAAGTGGTAGTTGTTGTTTCGGCAATGGGTGATACAACAGACGATTTACTTGATTTAGCTGCATCTGTTTCGGATAATCCAAATGCGCGTGAAATGGACGTGCTCTTAACTGCAGGTGAACGAATTTCGATGGCGCTTTTAGCCATGGCTGTAACAGATTTGGGAGTGGAAGCATTCGCTTTCACGGGTGCGCAAGCTGGATTACATACAAACACGATTTACGGGAAAGCTTCAATTGTTGGAGTTGTGCCAGAACGTATTGTTCGCACCGTAAAAGATGGATCTATCGCGATTATTGCGGGGTTCCAGGGGGTAAATAAATACAACGATGTGACAACTCTTGGGCGCGGAGGTTCAGACACAACTGCAGTGGCATTTGCAGCAGCTCTCGGGGCAGATGTTTGCGAGATTTATTCTGATGTTGATGGTGTTTTTTCTGCTGATCCGCGAATCGTGAAATCTGCACAGAAACTCCCCGTGCTTAGCTTTGAAGAAACTTTAGAAATGGCGGCTCACGGAGCGAAAATTCTGCACCTCAGAGCAGTCGAATATGCGCGTAGGTACAATGTGCCGCTGCATGTGCGTTCATCGTTTTCACAGATGGAAGGAACCTGGATCGTGAATGAAACCCATCCAAAATTTTCAAATGGAAAGAACGAAGCTCCAGTAATTGCTGGTGTAAGTCATGATAAATCGCAAGCAAAAATTACAGTTGTTGGATTGCCAGATGAACCGGGAGCAGCAGCCAGATTATTTGCCGTAGTTGCTGGTCAAGATGTCAATATCGACATGATTGTGCAGAACCAACCAATTAATACTAATGGCGTTGCGAATATTTCTTTCACCCTTCCAATCTCGGACGTGCCAAAAGCAGTACAAGCATTAACAGAAGCCCAAACACAGATTGGTTTTAAAGAAATAAAGCAAGACGACGGCGTGGGGATTCTTTCGCTTGTTGGTGCTGGAATGCGCTCTAACCCAGGCGTGTCAGCGAAACTCTTTGAAGCTTTGGCGGATGCGCAAATCAATATTGATGTGATTACTACTTCTGAAATTAGAATTTCAGTGGTTGTAGAGCAAGAGGAACTTGATCAAGCAGTTCAAGTAGTGCATACCGCGTTCGGGCTTGATTCAGAAGATGAGGCAATTGTTTACGGAGGTACTGGACGATGAAAACTTTAGCGGTTGTTGGCGCCACTGGCCAGGTTGGTCGAGTGATGCGTGCAATTATTGCAGAGCGAAATGTGCCTGTAGACAAGGTTCGTTTTTTCGCTTCGGCTCGGTCTGCCGGGAAAATCCTCTCATTTAAAGGTGAAGAAGTGGTTGTTGAAGATATCGCAACTGCAGATTTTTCTGGAATTGATGTGGCAGTTTTTTCTGCAGGGGCAGCAGTTTCACGGGAATATGCGCCAAAGTTTGCACAAGCCGGAGCAGTCGTCGTCGATAATTCTTCTGCTTGGCGAAAAGATTTTGAAGTTCCTTTAGTCGTAGCCGAAGTAAATCCAGAAGATTTAAAAAATCGTCCAAAAGGAATTATTGCAAATCCGAACTGTACCACCATGGCGGCGATGCCAGTGTTGAAAGTTCTTTCTGACTATGCCGAACTAAAACGTTTCGTTGTTTCTTCATATCAGGCAGTTTCTGGTTCTGGTGTCGCAGGTGTGCGGGCTTTAGCGAATCAAGTTCGTGCTGGAGCTGAGAATCAAAATCTAGAGGCGTTAGCTGTTGATGGAAATGCGATTTCGCATCCAGAAGACACTTCACCATATGTTGCACCGATTGCTTTCAACGCGGTTCCATTTGCTGGAAATCTTGTGGAAGACGGGTCAAATGAAACCGACGAAGAACAGAAACTACGCAATGAATCTCGACGGATTCTTGGTATCCCAGAGCTTGCAGTTTCGGGTACCTGTGTCCGTATTCCGGTTTTTACTGGTCATGCGATGAGCATTAATGCCGAGTTTGCTAATGAAATAACAGCCGAGAAAGCCAAAGAACTCTTAGCTACTGCACCTGGGGTGAAATATCTCGAAGTTCCAACACCACTTGCAGGAGCAGGAATAGATGATTGTTTGGTCGGGCGTGTTCGGCAAGATCAGTCAATTCCGAATAATCGAGGTATCGCACTTTTTGTTGTCGGAGATAATCTTCGAAAAGGTGCAGCTCTGAACACTATTCAATTGGCTGAATTAGTTCTTGCTGAGTAATTAGCTGGTATTTTCACCTAGATTAGGCGAGATACCCTGACCAATCATCGAGGTCATCATCAGAATCGGTAGGGAGGAACTCATCTTCGGTGAAATCGGCATCTTCAATCTCTTCACGAGTGAACATTGCTTTTTCATCAGGACGATTCTTTAAAACATTTTCGATATATGATGCGGTTGCTTCGCTCATCAAAATATCGTGATCTGCATGCTCTGCGATAAACCACCGGTGATCTAAGATTTCATGGAAAATTTGTGCCGGTTCAAGCTTGGCGAACATTTCTCGTGGAATTGCTTGGATTGTTGGCTGATAAACTTGTGCCATCCATTGATGGGCAACGATTTCGAGTGGAACATCTTTTTGTTTTGTTAATGTTCGGAATTGTTCCATATCGTTAATCATGCGCCGTGCTTGTGCTTCTTCCACATCTAACCCAATTAGCCGCATTAGTTTCCGGGAATAGTGCCCGGCATCAACTACCTTTGGTTGGATTGAAAGGCGCGAGCCAGAAGAATCCGTTTCCATGTTTAACTCGCCAATTTCAAAACCGAGTTCATTGAGTCGGCGAACGCGATTTTCAACCCGCCACCGTTCAGTCATCGCAAAGGATTCCTTAGAAGTAAGTTCATCCCAGAGCTTGAAATACCGGTCAGAGAAGCGATTTCCGATTTCGATTGCATCGTAATCTTGATTTAAGATTCCGCCTGCCTGTAAATCAAATAGTTCTCCGATAATATTTGTTCGTGCGACTTCAATATCGTATTCGCGCTTTTTTGCAGATAATTGCTCGTGAAGTTCTCCAGTTTCAGCATCTACTAAATATGCGGAAAATTCTTCAGCATCGCGACGGAATAAAGTGTTTGAAAGGGAAACATCTCCCCAATAAAAACCAAGTAAGTGCAAGCGCACCATGAGCACAGTTAATGCGTCAACGAGCCGGTTAATTGTTTCTTGTCGAATTGTGCCCTGACCGAAAATAGCGCGATATGGAAGCGAGTATCCGAGATGACGAGTAATCAGAACAGAATTTAGCGGGTCGCCAGTTTCTGAAAAACGATTTGAAATAACTGCAAGTGGTTCTACACAAGGGGCGTTGATACGATTTAAGCTTCGCAAAGTTTCGTATTCGTGATGGGCGACTGTTTCGCCGATTTCTTTTACTGCAATTACCTGATCATTAAGGTTTACAAAGCGCACAACATGACGGGAAATACCACGTGGAAGCGCGGTAATAAAATCTTCTGGCCAGTCACGAAGCGGGATATGCCAAGGAAGGTCGAGGAGTTTTGGCTCTACTTCTGCAGAAAGAATTTGTAGCGCTTTCAAAGTCATAAAATGATTCTAACTGATATCTGAAATTCATCTGCTCTGCTTAGCCGGACTGAGCAAAATATTGCGATAGCAAAGAAACCAAAGAAAATGCGAACTGAGCAAATATTGCTGTGCTAAAGAAAAAGCCTGGGTCTAATATCTTAAGACCCAGGCTTTTGGAGTACGTTTTTGGTTTATTGCTTTGCAATAAACCAAAAGTATTTAGTCACCAATTCGCAGACCAGTTGTTGCTGAGAAGAAGTGAACGTGACCTTCGCGTGGGCGAAGGTGAATGATCTCGTCTGCATTTACTCGGGTTTCAGGTGGAACGCGAACGGTCATGGTTTCAGAGTTATCACCGGAACCGAAACGGTCAGACTCGCCGTCGGCTCCAACAATCTTTCCGTAGATGTAAGAATCAGAGCCGAGATGTTCTACGAAGGTAACCTTCAATGGGATAGTGCCTTCGCCAGCCGGAACAGTCTCAAATGCTTCTGGACGCATACCAATAGTGATTTCGGTTGCGTTTTCTCCAGTTAGTGCGGAACGTACTGGAGCTGGAAGTGGGAGGGAAGCTTCGCCGTATACAGCATTTGTTCCTGATACGCGCCAGTTTCCGAGATTCATTGCCGGGGAACCGATGAATCCTGCAACAAAGGCATTCGCTGGGCGGGCAAACATTTCATCAGGGGAGGCAACTTGCTGAAGTAGACCGTCCTTCAATACCGCGATGCGATCGCCCATGGTGAGCGCTTCGGTCTGATCGTGAGTAACGTAAACAGTGGTTACACCTAGTTCACGTTGCAATGAAGCAATCTGAGTACGAGTCTGCACACGTAGCTTTGCATCAAGATTAGAAAGTGGTTCATCCATTAAGAATACTTGTGGTTTCCGAACGATTGCTCGCCCCATTGCCACACGCTGACGCTGACCACCTGAAAGAGCCTTTGGTTTACGGTCAAGATATTGGGTGAGATCAAGAATCTTTGCAGCTTCTTCTACGCGTTTGCGAATTTCATCTTTATCAACACCAGCGATTTTTAAAGCGAAGCCCATATTGTCTGCAACAGTCATATGTGGGTAAAGCGCATAGTTTTGGAAAACCATTGCGATATCGCGGTCTTTTGGAGAAACATCGGTAACATCGCGATCTCCAATAAAGATACGTCCGCCATTGACGTCTTCAAGACCTGCAAGCATTCGTAAGGAGGTGGATTTTCCACAACCAGACGGACCAACAAGGACGAGGAACTCGCCGTCTCGAATTTCTAGATTTAATTGATCCACAGCAGGCTTCTCTGAGCCTGGGTAAACGCGGGTAGCGTTTTGGAAAGTAACGGTAGCCATTACTTTATCCTTTCACCGGCAGGTACGTGCCGGACGATCCGAAGTGAAAGGTGCTAAAAAAGCACGGTAGCCACATCGGTGTGACTACTAATGTATATTTTTGCATAATTTACACTTATATGTGTACTCGAAAAGATACTTGGTATCTATCTCTGATTTTCGATGCCTTACATGACTGGAGTGATGATGGAAAATATTTATGAGCCACTGAGTATTGGTGGATATCCCATCATTAAAAGACTTGGGTCAGGTGGAATGTCTACCGTATATGAGGCACTCGATCCGATCGGGATGCGAGTCGCCTTGAAACGGCTACATCCTTTTATTGCAGAAGACCCAGATTCGCGGGCTCGTCTTCGTCGTGAAGTAGAAGTATTGAAGAAACTTCGCGGCCCGCATATTGCGCAAATTCTTGATGCGGAATTAGATGAGTCCGAGATTTTTATTGTTACTGAGCTCATTGATGGGCTCACCTTAACGCAAGAAGTGCAACAAAATGGCCGTTACACTGAAGAAGACTTGATAGAGTTAGGGAAAAATCTGGCGGCAGCCTTGGGAGCTGTTCATGAGCTGGGGATTATGCATCGCGACCTGAAACCTTCAAATGTGATGATGAGTGCGCGTGGCCCGGTGTTAATTGACTTTGGGATTGCGCAATCAGTGGATGCTACACGATATACCGTGCAAGGAATGTTAGCGCATACCCCGGGCTATTGTGATCCGCGGGTTGTGCGTGGGACTGAGCCAGATATGGATGCAGATTGGTGGGCACTTGCGGCAGTTCTTGCTTTTGCAGCTAATGGTGCTCCTCCGTTTGGACGGGAAGTCTCACAGATTTTGCACCGCACTATCACTGGAGAAGTGCAGCTACCGAATCTAGATGTAGTCTCTGAACAGATTTTTTCTCACGCGCTTGCACCAAATCTTAACGAACGGATTTCTTTCGCGGATTTACTGCACTATCTTGAACATCCTGATTTGTACGAACGTGATTGGGGGTTCTCGGTAGCAGAGGGAGAAGATGCTGCGCAGACCGCCGTACTCCCGGAAGTAAAAACAGCTCTACTTCCGTCTTCACCTAATTTCCCAAATCTTGCTGATGATATTTCCGCGGATGTTACTCAGATAATTTCAGATTATTCCGTGGATTCTGTTTCTGCACCGGATTCTTCTTTAGCTGAAGCTTTGGATGAAACAATTATTGAACCGATTGACCCAACGCTCATTGTGAATACCTCGTGGAATCTGTCTGGTTCTGGTGAGTATTATCAAAATGATCCTGGTGGGTATTATCGAAATCTCGACACGCCGTTGCCAAGAGAAACACAGCAAAGTTCTGGAATGTCAGGAATGCTACCGGTAGATACGGGAGCTGTTTCTGCTCCTTTACCGCAGACTCAAAATACTTCGACTTTTCCACTGCAAGAATCAATTCCGGTTCCAGGTTCTCAGGTTTCTCCCCAAGCTCAAAAATTGGCACGAGCTCCTTTTATTACTTTATTTATTGGAGTTTTCCTGAGCGTATTAGGGGCCCGCTGGCCGGGAGTTGTTTTTGTTGGGTATTTTGTTTTATTGGTTTTATTAGTTGTGATTGGGCGGAGTTATCGACCACAATCTTTGCTTACTGTTCCCGGAGGAGCGCGTCCTTCACGTGGAGTAATTCGAATCTTATTACGTTTTCCAATGGATTTGATTTCGGCCCTTTTTTACACGGCCTTCGCCTATCTAATTGGGGGAATTCTGTTTTACTTATTGCTCCGTTTTGGGGCTCCAAACTATCAAGATGTTTTGGTTGAGGCAGGAGTTATTGATCTTTCCGGGCAGTTACAGGCAAAAGCTGCACCGATACTTGTGGCTGGAGCCTTGCTTTGGATGGTGCTGATTTGGTTCTTGTTGCGTGGTCGTTACCATCGAATCGGGGCGCGGGTTGTGTTGAATCCGTTATTGCCGACGCCGTGGTTCCGTTTTCTTTGGGCGGGAATTTTTCTTACGGGAGCAGCCTTGGTCTATTTAACTTTGGTTGATGTAACTCAAATTGATTTTTCACCTTTTAGTGGTTGGATTTTATCTTGAAATTAATTGGCTGAATTTATTCCAGGTAGAAGATACTTGAATTTTCAAATTTCGTTTATGGTTAAATATTGTATGGATTGTATGGATTTATTTTGGGCGATATAAAATAATCGAGATTTAAATTCATATAATTGATTGAAGTTAATTAAGAATTAATTTGAAACTTCGAAGATTAGGAGTACTCATGGTTTCGAAGCAAACTCCCGGAATGAGCGGCTCGCGCCGGTCAAAAGAGGAGCGTCGTGCGGAAGCGCGGGAAAAGGCACGTCTATTACGTGAGCAGCAAGAAAAGCGCGCAAAGCGGAATCGTTTGCTTGTTATCTTGGGTGCAATCCTCGCACTCGCCGTCGTGGCTCTAGCAATTGTCAAGATTGTCTCCACTGGAACAGATGAACTCGGGGGATATGAAGGTCAAGCTCGTTCGGCTGAATTAAAGAACGTGGGCGATGATTTAGGAATTGCGATCGGGGCTAACGGTGAAGCTGCGGCAGAACGTTTTGCTGATGTGCCACAGGTGCAAATTTATTCTGACTTTATGTGTATTTACTGTACGCAACTTGATAATGCTGCAAGTGAGGCTTATTTGGCTCATGCTGCTGCTAAGGATGTACAGGTGATTCATTATCCAGTAGCGATTCTTGGGCAGGAATTTGGTCAGCTTGGTGCGGCAGCGGCGTTCTATGTAGCAACCTACGCGCCGGACAAATTTGAAGATTTCCACCGGGCACTATTTGAACGTTCGACCAAAATCCTTATTGACCGGAATGCGGCACAGCCTAATGCCGGCGAGATTGCAGATATCGCCAAGTCTGTAGGGATCTCAGAAGATGTAGTAAACGATTTGCCGGCTTCAATCACTTCTGAGGCTTGGACTAAAGTTGTAGAAGATGCAAATATTAAGTTCCGTGACGCTGGATTTGCTGGAACGCCAACTGTTTTAGTTGACGGCACAGAAGATTCTTCTTGGGGAACTCTTGGAATGCCAGCTCTTCTCGATTCTTTGGCAGCAAAGAATAAGTAAGAAGTTTTGGCGAGAATGAAACTAAGAAATAGGTGATGTGACCTATTTCTTATGGAAATTTTCGCTTTTAGGTGGCTCTAAATGTAATTCGATTGGCATTTAGGGCCACCTTTCTGGCATTATGAAGTAGCTGTTTTGATTTTTGAAATGAGAAATAGCTGATTAGCCTCCTTAGCTCAGTTGGTAGAGCGCCGCTCTTGTAAAGCGAAGGTCGTCGGTTCGAGTCCGACAGGGGGCTCTTTTTATTGCTCTTTAATTACTTTTTATTTTTGCTTGTGTTTAATTATTGTTTTCTGGATCATGAATTCATTGTTTCCTGAAGTGCAAAGCTGCAGGTAGAAATTTTTTAATATTTTTTTTAAAAATTGTTGAAAAATGTAGAAAAAATATCTGCTGATTTGAGTACTACAAAACGCATATACGAGAGAAAAATTCGTGCTAGTATCTCAATATTCTGCAAGAGTTGCGCGATGAAGCGTTGTTCTTGCGGGACCCGCATCAACGTTGATGTGGGTGAAGTATCGGGAAAGATGCAATTTGCAGCACTTACTCACGTCCGGAAAGGAACTCTTGATGTCAAGTAGGAGCATCGAAAGACTTTCGTGGCCAACAATTATTGGAATGATTCTTTTGCCAGTGTTGGTATTTGGAAGTTTCCTTGGTTTAGCCACAACACAAGCTGCGCCATTGGGTGCAATTATCAATAACGATCAGCCAACTGATGTTGCTGGTGAAGTCATGACTTTGGGTGATGAAGTCGCACAAGGAATGATTGAAGATAAGAATATTAGCTGGGAAATTACTGATGCTAAAACTGCTGAGCAAGGCCTAAAAGATGGGAAATATGCTGCAGCGGTAACTATTGCAAGTGATTTCACAAAGAAAGCGGCATCTTTTACAAATAATAATGCTGCTGAAACTAGCACAGCTCTTCTTGAGATCAAGGTTAGTGATAACACCACACTTGTTGATGGGCTTGTTGCGCAGATTGTTAATTCAGTTGCTACTGATTCTGTTAATGCGGCTTTATCTGAAGCCTACCTTGACGGGTTAATGCTTGGATTTAACGAAGTTCATGGAGCTCTAGAACTTATTGCTGATGGCACTAAACAGATTCAAGATGGTTCAAAAGAACTTGCTGATGGTGCTGGCGAAGCAAAAGATGGATCACTCGAGCTGAATGATGGTTTGCGTCAGTTACGGGATGGATCCAATGAACTTTTTGCTGGAACAATGGAGCTCCGTCAGGGAACTCAAGAACTTCGTGCTGGTGCTGGTCAGCTTGATGCTGGTGCGGCTGAGTTGAAGGCTGGTACTGCGGAGTTGGCTGATGGTGCG
>JAXFDG010000099.1:0-5361 GCA_034173665.1 Arcanobacterium sp. | reverse complement strand
CCGGGACAGGAAAAGGAATATCATATTAAAATTTTAGAAATTGTTGCTGATGCTGTGATTACTGGAAAATATGATGCCTCCTATTCTATGTGGGGTTGGCATGTTCCAGGAGTTATTCAGGCTCGTATTGCAAAAACCTTGTACGAAATGGGTTATCCAAAAGTAATTAAACCTAGAGCGCCAAGCTACTACACTGCAGAAGAACAGGAGCGATACTACGAACAAAAGTAGTAACTTTTCTGTTTAAGCGTCATGATAAAATCTGAAAAAGCAGTGTGGGTGGATTAAACATTTGATTTAATCCACCCACACTGCTTTAGCTTTCTATGAAATCAATATTTTGCATTGATTAAGCTCTAATTGCGTCTATTGGTTTCACTTTTGTTGCTGCTATTGCTGGAATAATTCCACATAACGCCCCGATTCCTGCCGAGATACTAAGTCCTGCAAGTGCAGTTCTAAGCGGGAATGCCGGTATATCCTCCAAATAAATATCAAGCTTTTCGAGCGGTAGATATTTGACAACAATAATTGCAATCATTAATCCCACTATGCCAGCAACTAAGGTTGCTACAACTGATTCCATGAACACGGCGAAAAAAATACGTTTTCCAGAAGCTCCCATTGCTCGGCGAATTCCGATTTCTCTCATGCGCTGCCGCACGGTCACAATTGCAACATTTAATAATCCAAGAGCGCCAAGAGCGACTATAATTCCACCGATTATCATTGTGGCTAGTCGAATTGTGTTAAATGTTGCTTCGAAATAATTATCGTGAAAATTCCCGAAAGAATCGACTACCCATGTATCCCCTAAGAGACCGGAAAGAGTTAAGTTTAAGGCGGTAAATGCTTCTGATTCAGAATCGGGAGAAACCCAAAATAGTGCTTCAAGTGTTTCGCCTGGCTGATGATTGAGTTGCCATCGTGAATAAGGAGCGATTATTTGCGGTTCAGCCCAACGATTTGCTTCTCTGGTAATACCAACAACTCGCATTTGTGTTGTTTGTGAAGAATTAAAATCTTCCGCGACATTTAAGATTAATGGTTCTGATAATTTCGGCCGACCAATTTGTTTCCAAGCTGCTTCATTGATTACCACAGGAGTAAGTAGTGCGTTTGAATCGGCGTCGTTTAACCAACGTCCAGCGATTACTTGGAGTCGAAAGATGGTTTGGTAACTAGAATCGACGTAAATAATTCTTGGATCAGACATACCATATTCAGGAATTTCTACTGGTTGACCTTGGAATAGCCCAGTGTTTTGTACCTCTCGAAATTCTCTGACGATTCCTTGACGCTGGGCAACACGAGTCCAATAGTTTATTTGCAATCTTTTCGCTGTTTCTTGAATAGCAGTTCCAGCCGGATCTAAGGCTTCTATTTGAGCGGTAATATCCTGTTTTAAAGGGGTGATTAACGTATTATTTGCATTGTTTTCGGAGGCACTAGGTTGTGTTATTTCATTTTCGGTGTATTCGTTAAAATCTGTGCTTGCGGCGTCGCTATCCATTGAATTTGAAATCATGAACCGTAGAGTTGTTTCTCGTCCATCTAATTTTTCTTGTGATTCACGGATAGATTGCAGTTGTAGTTCGGACAGTGCCGAAACGATTGACATTGCAGCAACTGCTGCAATGATGCCGATTAGTGAGAGGATTACACGAGTTTTTTGCACTCTAACTTCTTGCCAGGCTTCAACAAGTGGACCGATAACTCTCGTCATTTTATTCATGAGAGCACCCCTGCTTCTAGGATGTATTTCCGCTGTGTGCGAGCTGCAATATTCATGTCGTGTGTGATGATAATTAGCGCTGCATTATTATCGCGAGCCACTTCCTCGAGAAGTTCAATAACAGAAAGACCAGTTTCTGGGTCAAGTGCACCCGTTGGCTCATCTGCCAGGATTACTTTTGGCTGGCGCACAAGTGCTCTGGCGATTGCAATTCTTTGCTGCTCTCCTCCAGACATTTCTCCAGGATGAGAGTTTAGTCGATCTCCTAAACCGACGCGTTCTAACATTTCACTAGCTAATTTTCGGCGTTTCCAAAATTTTTGTCCGTCGTCGTAAAGGAGTGGTATTTCCACATTTTCTACGGCATTACGATTATTAAAGAGATTGAATTGCTGGAAAACAAATCCGAAAGTATCTCCACGAAGCCGAGAAAGATCTGATTCGGAAAACTTGGTGGCGTCATTTCCATTAACTAGATACTCACCAGAAGTTTGTTTATCGAGCAGGCCAATAATATTTAATAAAGTTGATTTTCCTGTTCCTGATCTTCCAACAACTGAAATTTGATCTCCTGCGGCCACTTCTAGATTTACGCCACGAAGGATTTTTAGTTCTTGATTATCGGGAAGTGTTACTGTGCGATGTAAATCGGTAATTTTAATGAGCGACATTATCACTCCTGATACATCGTCGATTCATCGAATTCTGCTGCGTTTGGATCAATTCCGGGTAAGAATTCGAGAATTTCTTGATCTTCAGTGAGTCCTTCAAGAATTTGAATCCGCTTTCCATCACTTAAACCAAGTTTCACTTCAATGGCTTCAGGCTCAGCTCCTTCAGTATCTGCACGGTATACCTTGCCTGTCTCAAATCGTCCTTCAACTGCACTAATTGGTATCGTCAAGGCATCCTTTACCTCTCCAACAGTAATTGTCATTTTTATTTTCAATCCTGGGAATACGCGAGTTTCTGGTGGAATTGGGCAGCTAATTTTTAAACTCGACTCGGCAGAATCGGTGTTTTCCGATCCGGTTCCTCCAATTCGTGGTTGAACCAGTTTTAAAGAGGTGCATTCAAATGGTGCCGGGCCATCAAGTATCGCGATTTTTGCAGTCTTTGGAAGATTTGTCACTTGATATATTTGTTGAGGTGTAAGATTTGCGTTTGCGGTGTAGGTTGCCGGCTGAATATTTGCCACAACATCGCCAATATTGAAAGTTTGTCCAGTAAGGGCATTGAGTACTAGTTCTCCGTTAGCTGGAGAAATAACATTGGTATATTTATATTTTGGTTCACCAACTATTACTGTTTCGTTTCCTTCTTCATCGGTAATAGTTTGTTCTTGCCCGGGAATTTCTTCCCGGAGTTGAAGTATTGGTTCGCCAACTACTGTTGCTTCGCCGTCGTTCTTGAACAGTTTAATTACTTCACCTGAACTGGTTGCTTTTACTGTTACTCCAGCATCGGCATCAATTGTTCCCTCGAGAACAAGTTCTGATTTTAAATCTCCACGTTCTGGAAATACAGTTAGTGCGATAAAGTTTCCTCCTGGATTTGCTGTCGTGTTTTCGGAGTTTTTATCTGCTGGAAAAAACGCAAATTTAATGAGCGCGATTGCGATTGTCGCTAATAGAACGAGCTTAATAATCTGAAACGCGAACTGTAAGCGATGAGAATTTACTGCCATAGTATTTCCTTGATTTTAAGTTTCGGCGTCTTTTCAGAGCTTAATTATTATTAAGTTCTATTATTGCGGAAAATAAAGTGTTCCGGGTCATACTTTGGGATGAATTTTTCGGCTGTAAAATGTAGGCATGGCATATAAATTTTCTGTTCGACAAGCAACCCCAGCTGATTTTGTGGTTTATTCGAGTCTTCTTCCGGAAGATTTATATGTTGACGGGTTTTCATTTTTGGCACGTGAATTGACGGCGAGTGCGCACGCTACATATTGGGTGGCACAAAAAGGGACGCAACTTTTAGCGGTTGCGAGAACTTCTGCTCCTGTGTTTACTGCAGAGAAAATCTTGTTAGTTTTGGATGGGATTTATCTTGCTGATTCAAATTTAATTGCGGCACAAAATATTCAAGTTGACGAGTTGTTGGACGGATTTTTTGGAAGGCTAATTGGAGACCTTCGCATGGCTGCTTTGGTGGATCAAGAGCAGGAACACGCTCTGCAAATTTCTGCTGCATTAGAACGACTAGGATTTTCAAGATTTGAATTTCCTGCAGATGTTTTATCTAAGCTTCAGGGTCCTGGGTCTGATAAACAAACCGAATTTAATTTTATTTATCTTCCTGAAGAGTAGGCTATGTCTGTTTTCTTGGAGTTTTCTGATGGGTTGCCCGAGATTGGGCGCTATGCTCCTTCGCCTTCGGGGCAACTGCATCTTGGGAATCTCCGTACCGCATTATTGGCTTGGGCTTATGCGCGAAAAACTGGGCGTGGTTTCAGGATTCGGGTGGAAGATTTAGATGCCCGTTCTCGTTCAGAGTATGAATCACAGCAGTTGCGGGATCTGGAATTACTTGGTCTTGACTGGGATGGTTCAGTGGTTCGCCAAAGCGAGCGGCTAGATATTTATCAAGATATTTTTTCTGGTTTGGAAAAATCAGAACTTCTTTATGAATGTTTTTGCACGCGAAAAGAGCTTGCGGCGCAGTCTGGAGTTTTTGAAGATCCGGCAGTTGCTCCGCACTATCCGCCGGGTAGCTATCGGCAAACTTGTAGACATCTCACCGCAAAGCAACGGCAGGAAAAACTAGCTACGTTAACTAATCGTGGAGCGGCTTATCGGTTAAAGACAAATGGGGGCCGCGGCGTCGTCTGGGATTTAAATTTTGGGCAGTATCACGGCGTTGTAGATGATTTTGTGATTCGGCGGGGAGACGGCGTCTTCTCTTATAACTTTGTATCGGTTGTGGATGATGCTTTGATGGGGGTGACGCAGATTGTGCGGGGCGATGATCTGCTTTCTTCAGCTCCACGGCAGGCGTATTTGTTGCAGGTTCTAGGCGCACGCGTGCCAGAATATGCACATGTGCCGTTAGTTTTAAACGATAAAGGGGAGCGGCTTTCGAAGCGTGATGGCGCGGTGAGTTTGGCTGAACTGAACGTGGTTGGGGTTGAATTACCGCAAGTTCTTGAGCTGCTTTCAGTTTCTTTAGGTTTCCCGAAAGTATCGACGGCGAGTGAGTTCCTTTCTGTTTTTCAGCCAGAGTTGGTTCCTGTGAAGCCCTGGGTTTATCGGGGCTTAAATGTTTAGTGGTTTGTGTGAGTCTTGGGATTGGGTTGTAGGTTTTCTTTATTTGGGGTGTTGAGGTCCGGCGTATAGTGTTTAGTTACGGCACCAAAACTTTTTTGAAGGTGACTTGTGGCACAAATAAACTTGAGTGGAATAGACTCAACTTTTAGTGCGTTTAATTGCATGAAAAGCCAAATCGGCAAAGAAAATACGCTGCATTATCACGCAGCTAAAACTCGGAGGAAACATGCAAAAGTTCACCACTAAAACCCAGGAGGCTCTGGCAAACGCTATCGAACGCGCCACCTCCGCAGGAAATCCAGAAATTGACACACTTCATGTGCTTGCTGCGCTTCTTGAGCAAAGCGATGGAATTGC
>JAXFDG010000098.1:0-3514 GCA_034173665.1 Arcanobacterium sp. | reverse complement strand
GAATCTGGTTTTGGTATCGACTTATTGCGTCATCACTTATTTCGTCTTGGTTCCAGTGGGGAGATTGTCCAATCTGCACGTAACGGCGTAAACGATACTTTTATTTCAGCGCAAATAGCGATACCTGAACACTACGAAACTGCCGAAGAAATTACTGAAGATTCAGAGAAAGCCTTAGAAAAACTCGTAAAGCAGTATTTCTCTTCGCGGTCTCCGGCAACAATTAACGATTTTGTTTGGTGGAGTTCTATGCCGATTGGAATTGTTCGTCGGACTATTAAACGGTTATGTGATGCAGGCAGATTGACGTCAATAGAATTCGAGGGAGAGCAGTATTTTCTTGCGGATTGGCAAAATGATGTGAGTGAAGTAGAGCTGAAACAGGCTCTGGAAGTATCTGTTTCTTTACCTGCTTTTGATGAATTCATGATTTCTTATAAACAACGTGTAGAAATTTTTGCTCCCGGAGTGGATCCCTATTCGATTATGACGAAAAATGGAATTAGCTGGCCTTTTAAAGTGGCTAGAGCGCGGATTACAGGGCGTTATACTGAGTCGGCTTAAGATTTTTCAGGATTCTTTTGGGAAATAAGGCAGTGTGGGAGAAGTTTTAGCTGCTGTGTAATCTGGAATCATTCTATCCTTTATCTGTGCTGTGTCTTATTAAGTCCTATTTATTAAGATTGGAACGCAGTATTTGTTCTAAAATAACGAGGAAGTATGAAGAAAACATATACGCGGCTAATCGCGGCTTTTGGAATATTCGCTTTAACTTTTAGTGGATTAATGGTCGGAACTGCAGTTTCGCCAAAATTAGCGGAAGCTACTGAGGAAAATAGTTCGACGTCGGGAACATACTCAGTAACCTTCATGGATCAATGGGTTGGGGAGTCGAGTCGGAAAACAAACACTACCCGTGAACTCAGCCTAACCGACAAGCTTGGAAGCCAAGAAGTAAATCATGGAGCTCTCAGAAGCCTGGCGAAGGTCTTTTTAGGTTGGTCAGATCAACCGGCAGTTAAGCCAGGATGGATTGCTCCAGGAGCAAAACTGTTTACTGAGAACGATACTTTGGCAACAGCTTTCCCGAACGGTGTTCCAGCGGACGCGAAACTCTACGGCGTCTACTATGAACTAAATACCTTTGGCAGCCCTTTCAATAATTTTGACGTGCTTAGCCTTGCAGGGTCTGTGAAGAATGCGTTTACGGGTGCAGCTAATCAGAATAAAGTCGTACTCAATAATCGACTCACTCTAGATCAGGCTTTACCAAATACCGCTTTAAGTGAATTAAAAACGACTCTTGCCAACGATTTAGCAGGGCAGGATCCAACAACTCTTCCTGGTACGGAAATCGATCCGACTCCACAAGTTGATTCTTTCGGTGACTCGACCGCGTCTGAAGTTTCGGTAGATTATTATGAACCTTTTGGGGCTCCAGAGAAGATTCACGAAGTCGTGCTGCAATCTGAGTTCACGATGGATCCGATGGTGGCGATGCTTGTGTATCGTAATCCAGTGGGAAGCAATGCTTTCCGTCCGATTTTGAGTTATGACTACAATACTCGTTACGGTGATAACGGAGAGTTTAATACCAAAAACAATAAAGAGGCTGGTTACACTTACATGGATCTGAAAGTTAATCTAGATCCAAAGATTGAAGTGCCAGAAACCTTGACGTTGGAGTTCTCTGGATATTCTTGGCGGCCACTATACGTTTTGGATGCTAATAATAATCCGCTTGAGATTGTTAACCCAAATACTGACGATTCGTTGGGTGCAACAAAGACTGCTTTCAGTTCTTTGGTAACAAACAATTCACCGGTTGTGACTTTTGGGGTGAAACCAGCTGGAAGTCATCAACTAACGGTTCGGGTCGTGTTGCGTGAGGGGGAGAAAGAAAAGATTCCAACCTCTGCAATTACTGCACCTGCAGGTGGCACGATTACAGATGCTATTTTGCAAAATATGACTCTCCGGGCACTTCCTTCAATAGAAATACAAGCGCTGCGTCCGGATCTCTCAGCAGCTCAGGTGAATGAACGCGTACTTCAGATTGCTGATGAAACTGCATATACCTTGGCACAGTCTTACGGTAAGCGAGCCCTTAAGGTTTCAGGTACGGTTGCAGGGCATGCGTTTGCGAGTGCTGGTTCGGTTAACTATTGGGGAATTAATTTTCCGCTTACTGGCGATGTAGCAATCGATCCGGTGAACTCCAACGAAGTGCTCTTGGGTTATACGCATCTACGAGTACAGTTCCACAAGAATACGCTTTCTTTCAAGGATCAGAGTCAGCAAGATCTTGGCTTGAGTTACGTAGTAAAAGGAAAGTCCTTAGCGGGAGATTTACTTAACGACGGCGTGAAACCAACTGCGAATCCGGCTCAGCTAGCTGCGGGTATTCTTGGAGGGGCAATCGCAGATAGTCCTGAGGCGGTTACGGTAGGCGGCGTAAAATGGGTTTTCGTCGGTTGGAACACTGCTGGAGATGGAAAAGGTGAGACCTTTACTGCTGACTATGTGGTGGATGTAAATAACCCAAGCTTTGATTCAGCTTCGCGCACCTTACATGTATTTGCGATGTGGAAGAAAGAAATCACACCACTTGCGCCTACTTTAGTTCCGGCTGAAAAGTGTGGCGTTGCGGCAACAGTCTCAATCCCAGAGCTTGAGGGTGTTATTTATGAACAAGAAACAGTTGACGGCGTAACTAAGGTGACCGCGAGACCAGATGAGGGAGTGGTTTTCGCAGCAGATGCAGTTGTTGAATGGAAGTTCGACGTTGCTGCGAAAGAATGCCCGAAGGATCCTGCACCATTGCCGGAGCCACCTGCTCCAAAGCTTGCTGTGACTGGTTCAAACAGCCTATTGCTAATTCCATTCCTCGTGTTTGCACTGGCAGCTGGGGGAGCTAGCCTTGCTGGTGCAAAGCGAAAAGAAAATTGCTAATTTCTGAACCATTGCGAGTCTGAAATTTCGCATAGCTCCAAAGTTATGCAGACTGAACTAAACCGCAAGTTTGTCTGAAGGGCAGAATCGGCAACTAAGCCCCTAGCGGAAGTTCAAGTCTCAGTCTTGCATCGGAAATTGGTTTAACTTCATCCTAGTTAGCTCTTTGGTCAGCGGTTACACTTGTTGTAGCGCTGACCAAAGAGCTATTTGCACTAATGTGAGTTATTTTCAGAGCCAAGTTTGGTTAGCAAAGTTATGAATTTGAGGGAGAGAAATGCTGGAAGTTATTGCAATAACGGTTGATGATGCCCGCGAAGCATTACGCGGTGGAGCTGACCGGATTGAACTCGTAGGCACAATGAATGATGACGGTCTTTCACCAACACTAGACACAATTAAAGAAATTCAAGACGAGGTGGGAATTCCGATTCGAGCAATGCTGCGTACTGAAGCCGATTTTGCCACAACTGAGCTGGAACGCTTACTCGAGCTAGCTCATTCCTTTAGCGAATTGCAGGTAGACGGTGTAGTGCTTGGATACTTAGATAAAGGGCAAGTT
>JAXFDG010000097.1:0-13538 GCA_034173665.1 Arcanobacterium sp. | reverse complement strand
TGAAGATACCGTAAGTGGCTATGACCGAATGAAACAGCGCGTAAATGAAGAGCTGAAGAGTCACTTCCGTCCAGAGTTCCTAAACCGTGTGGATGACATTATCGTCTTCCCACAGTTGAACAAGGAAGAAATTCTCCAGATGGTGGATTTGATGGCGGCAAAGCTGAACAAGCGTTTGCAAGATCAAGGCATGGCCTTGGCGTTGTCTCCGGCGGCAAAGCGGCTTCTAGCGGACCGTGGATATGATCCGGTGCTTGGTGCACGTCCATTGCGCCGCGCAATTCAGCGAGATATTGAAGATGTTTTGTCTGAGAAGCTCCTCTTTGGTGAATTTAAGTCAGGTCAAACAATTGTTGTTGATGTTGATGCTGAAAATATCCCGATGAGCTTCACTTTTACTGGTTTTGACGGAGACCACCAACTTCCAGAAGGAGTTGCTCCAACTGTTGATGCTGTGGAAGCGGCTGAATCGGCGCGAGTAGGGGCAGATCAAGGCTAAACATTCTTCTTTTTAGCTTTGAATTATTTGGGCGTATTGTTTCTTTGACAGTACGCCCAAATATTATTTTTTCACAATAAAAATTTACTTTCAGATTTCCTTGGAGCGGATATTTCCGCTGGTAAATGGAATAGTTCAAGTTTACCGGGAGTTTGAATACAGAGAATTAAATTCCGACTTAAGTAGTCCGTAAATCTTCTTGAAATCTAGGTTTGTCGATTTATCAGGGAGAACAATAAATTGGACTACTTTAGTCCAAAATGAATCTGATTTGCAGGGACTTTAGTCGGGTAAAAATTTATAGGAAAAGAATAAATTATCGATAAAAGTCCAACTTATGAAAGGTTAGTTTCAATGTTGAAATCGCTCACGCAAGAGCGTCGCGCACAGGACTTGACGCGCGCTCACTCAATCTTCCTTTTGATTTTGGTTTCAATGGGAAGCTCGATTATTTATTCCCCAGCTTATCTTTGGTATGTATTTGATAAGCCGCTCGGCGACGCAATGATTGCAGCGGGTATTTCCTCTGCAAACACCGTGCAGACTGATCTTGGTACCTTCCTTTCGGCATATGCATGGACCGCTTTGGTCTGCTACTTGCCATCAGGAATTATTGCTGATCGTGTTCGCGTTCGTACTCTTGGATGGGTTGGCTTCTGCTCAACCGCACTCCTCACCTGGTGCTACGCAATCTTCCCATCACGCACTACCATTATGATGATCTTTATCGGCATGGGTATTACCACTATTTTGATTTGGTGGGGTATTCGTTACAAGCTCGTACGTTTAATCTCCCAGGAAGACACCTACTCCCGTAATATCGGTCTTTCATACGGTATCTACGGTGCCGCAGCACTCCTTGTAGGTTTGATTAATACTTGGGTTGCAACAACCTTCGTTGCAAACCAGATTATGCCAATGCGTTATGTGCTAATCATTCTCGGCTGCATCATTATGGTGCTTGGTATTCTTTCCTACCTCTTCATTCCAAAGTTTGAAGGCGAATTTGATACCTCCGGTGGTGGATTCAATGTAAAGCAGGTTGGAGCTGCACTTTCACACCCAGTTGTTTGGCTCTCTGCACTTACTTTGTTCTTCGTTTACTTCTTCTACACCGGCGTTACCCAGACCACTGGCTACATGAGCGATGTTATGGGCGCATCAGTGGGTATCGTTTCAATCGTGGCACTTGTTCGTACCTACGGTATTACTCTTCTTTCAGGCCCACTTTTCGGTGCTATCGCACATAAGACTGGTTCACCATCACGCGTTATCGCAGTTGGTTCCGTAGTTGTTGCATTAGGTTTGACCGGATTCATCTTTATGCCTGGAAAGGCTGGCTTCGCTGTTGTTGCTGCAGCCCTTGCAATCTTGCTTGGATTCTTGGCAAACGGCGTATTCGGTATTGTTTCCAGCCAGCTCACTGAAGGTCGTGTGCCATTGGCAATCTTTGGTACTGCTACTGGTCTGCTTTCCGTTATTGGCTTCTTGCCAGACACCTTCTCTTACCGTTGGTTCGGCTCGATTCGTGATGCGAATGTAGACACTCCAGAAGTTGCATACGGACAAATCTTTACTATCTTGGCTGCTTCCGCAGTACTTGCAGCTGTATTTGCAGCTTTGCTAGTGATTTACGTAAAGAAGCATCCTGCTGTAGCAGAAGAAGTTGAGCTAGAAGAAGTATCTTCAGAGGCTTAATTAAATGAGTGGAAGTCACTCATAAAGGGTGACTTCCACTCATTTTCTCTAAACAAGTAGTTCCCGCGAACAGGAAAGTCATGGTAAAGCTAAACGTTCCAGCCCTTTGGACTGAGAAAATGGGCGAAGTAATTGCCAAGCAAAATGAACTTGCAGCTGGTGTTTATGCGACTGGCCAGTCGATTCAGGAGATGCGTGAAGGTTACCGTAAGGAACGGGCATTCTGGAACGAAGGCGGCCCAAGCGTTGCAAGCGCTGTGGATTCAAGTGTTCCAACACGCCACGGAGAAGTGAAGGTTCGTCACTATCGTCCAGAAGGTATTGCAGAAACAGCAGTACTGCCAGTGATTGTTTACATTCATGGCGGCGGATGGATCTTGGGAGACCTTGACACACATGATCGCGTTACCCGGACTCTTTGTGCGCTTACCAAAGCTGCGGTAATTGCAATCGACTACACCTTGTCTCCAGAAGCAAAGTACCCACAGGCCCTAGAAGAATGTGTCGACGTCGTCGCTTATATCCATGAAAATGCAGCTGCATTGCAAATTGATGGAAATGATATTTCTTTCGCTGGAGATTCAGGCGGAGCACATCTCAGTCTTGCCACAATCTTGAAGGCACGTGACGAAGGCAAGGGTTACAATCTACGAGCAATGTTGCTTTACTACGGTGCATTTGGTTTACGGGATTCGGAATCAATGCGTCTTCTCGGTGGACCTTGGGATGGTTTAACTGAAGAAGATTATCGTTACTATTTATCTGCCTACTTAAATGATTTATCGCAGGTAGAGACTGAAAAGTATGTAAATCTTTTGTCGAATGATTTCGCTCAAGGAATTCCTGCAGCGTATGTGATGGGAGCAGCATTAGATCCGTTGCGAGATGATTCAAGAACTCTTGCACGAATTCTTGAAGCTCAGGGAGTGCCCGTGCAACATGAAGAAATTCCTGGTGTAATTCACGGATTTATTCATCACTCGCGAATTCTTCCGCAAACTATGGAAGTCCTTGAACGTTCTGCACAGTATTGGGAACAAGCTAAAAAATAAACTTACTGGCCATGGCTTAATTGGTTGTGGCTAAAGAAAATAAACAAAATCTTTTGAATAAATTCAAAATTATCAAGGAGAAAAGAAGATAATGGAGTTTTCGTTAAATGAAGATCAGCAACTCATGGTGGATGCATTCACCGAGTTGATGCGCTCCCGTAACTGGGATAAGTACTTCCATGAGTGCGATGAGAAGCACGAGTACCCAATCGAGTGGACTGAAGCAATTTGTGAACTCGGTTTTGATCGAATCTTACTTCCAGAAGAACATGACGGTCTTGGATCGGACTGGACTACCCTCACCGCAGCCTACGAAGCTCTTGGTCGTGAAGGTGGCCCAACCTACGTGCTTTACCAGCTTCCAGGCTGGGACACCGTACTCCGTGAAGGTACCCCAGAACAGATTGAAACAGTTCTTTCCTTCGTGGGTACCGGCAAGCAGATGCTGGACTACGCAATGACCGAGCCTTCAGCAGGCTCTTCATGGGATGACATGAAGACTACCTACACCCGCAAGGATGGCAAGGTTTACCTCAACGGTCACAAGACCTTCCAGACCTCTGGCATGCATGTACCTTATATGGTTGTTATGGCTCGCGACTCGGATAACATGGACACCTACACCGAATGGTTCGTCGATATGTCCAAGCCAGGCATCACCCGCGAACCACTTCAGAAGCTTGGTCTCCGGATGGACTCTCTCGCAGAGCTTTACTTCGATAACGTTGAGTTAGAAGAATCTGATATCTTCGGCACCGAAGGTAACGGCTTCCGTCGTGGTGTGGTTGATTTTGACCAAGAGCGTTTCCTTGTTGCACTTACCAACTACGGCCAGGCTTACTGTGCATTTGAAGATGCCGCAAAGTATGCAAATCAGCGCATCCAGGGTGGTCAGGCAATTGCTCGTCACCAGCTTATCCAGCTTAAGTTTGCTGAGATGAAGATCAAGCTTACCAATATGCGCAATATGCTTTACGAAATTGCTTGGAAGCATGATAACGGCACTCTTTCCCGCGGTGATTGCTCAATGGCGAAGTACTACTGTGCAAATGCTGCTTTCGAAGTAGTAGACGATGCACTTCAGGTTCTTGCTGGTGTTGGTATCACCGGTGAACATCGTGTGCAGCGTTTCTTCCGTGACCTCCGCGTAGATCGCGTTTCTGGTGGTACCGACGAAATGATGATTCTTGCTGCAGGCCGCTCGGCGCTTTATGACTACCGGTAATTAATCCCTGAACAATGAAGTAAGAAAGGATTGTGAAATGGCATTGCCTACAGAAAAGCCATCCTTTGGCGTTCTCGATGGGGTAAAGGTTGTTTTCTCCGCCGTCGAAATTGCAGCTCCAACAGCTGCTGCAATTATGGGCGAGTGGGGTGCAGACGTTACCTGGATTGAAAACGTTTGGACCGGCGACTCAATGCGTGACACCACTTGGGTAAAGGAAATGGAACGCCGTAATATGCGTTCTATCTCGATGAATCCATTCACTGAGGAAGGTAAGGAAGCTCTTCGCGCAATCGTGAAGGACGCAGATATCTTTATCGAATCAGGTAAAGGTCCGATGTATGCACGTAAGGGCATCACGGATGAATTCCTCTGGGAGATCAATCCAAAACTAGTTATCGTGCATGTTTCTGGATTTGGTCAGTACGGTGACGAAGAGCAGATTAACTCTGCCGCATACGATCTCACCGTTGCTGCTTACGCTGGTATCGTTTCACAAAACGGTACTCCAGAACAGCCAACGAATATTTCCCCTTATCTAGGTGATTACATCAATTCTTTGATGATTATCTCCTCTTCATTGGCAGCTCTTCATCGTGTGGAAGTTACTGGTGAAGGCGAATCTATCGATATGGCAATGTACGAAACACTGCTTCGTGTGGGTACTTACTACATGATGGATTACATGAACGCAGGCATTACTTACCCGCGTCCAGGTGCTCGTCACCAGAACCTTTGTGGTATCGGTATTTACGAGTGTAAAGATGGTTACATTGGTCTTTGTCTTTATGGCGTACCACAAAACAAGCACCTGCTTGAGTCGATTGGGCTTGGACATCTTTGGGGCACTGAAGAGTATCCAGAAGATACTTCTGCACTTTGGCTCAGTTCACCAAAGGCTGATTTGATTCAAGAAACTCTTGAAGAATGGTTAAAGACTCAGTCCAAGTGGGATGTGCAAAAGGATTTCGTAGCTCACCGTATTGCAGCTCAGGTTGTAAATGAATTCGGCGATATTCTTGAAGCCGATCACATTAAGCAGCGTGAAGCTTTTATCGAGTGGGAAAACGCAGAAGGAAAGACCATTAAGGGTTTGAACACTTTCCCGAAGTTCCGTCGCAATCCTGGTTCATTCTGGCGTCCAATGCCAGCACTTGGTGCTGATACTCGTGACGTTCTTGAACGTGCAGGTTTGACCGAAGAACAAATTCAGATTTTGATTGAGTCCGGCACTGTAAAAGTTGCTGAGTAAGACTGATATCTGAGGATGAATGTGAGTATGCAGTTAACTACCCGCCCTGTTGAAATCTCAGGCAAAATTGTGGAATCTTTCCGCGATGCTTGGGAGCTTCAGGTTGAGCTCCGTCCAGAGCAAGAATTCCTAGTTTTTGAGGAATCCTATACTGGGCGGGTAGTTAGCCGTACTTACGCACAAACCAATAAGAATGCCACTGAGTTGGCGCTTGTTTTGCAAGAAAACGGAGTTTCTAAAGGTACTCAAATCTTGCTTTACATGGGCAATACAATTGAATTCGTCGAATCAATGTTGGCAATCGCGAAACTTGGAGCAGTTGCGGTGCCAGTTGATGAAACGGCACGTCCGTTTGAGTTGAATCGAATTAAATCTTTATGCGATGCCCGGCATATTATTCTTGATAAGACCACGGTGCAAAACCTTGGCGAGATTTCTCCTGACGGCGTCGACCATCTTTATTTTGCTGATGCTTTTAGTGCAGACGAGTCAGGTTATCTTTTTGGAGTTTCTACAAGTGAAGTTGAAACTTTGAGTGTAATGCGCAGTGTTGGCGTAACAGTTCATGAAATTTATGCTGAAGCAGCTGAGCTTAATCATCTGCTTATTGAAAAGGCAGAGCTTGCTTCCGTTGATATTTCTGGTTCTGACCTTTATGAAATTCTTTTTACTTCGGGCACTACAGCTGCTCCGAAGGGAGTTATGATTACGCATCGAAATGTTTTAGAGTCGGGACGTTTTGTGGAATGGGAGCTTGCTCTGACCGCAGCAGATCGTTACGCAACTTCGATGGTTTCAACTCGAGTTAATTTTCAATTATCAGCCTTTGCTCCCGTAATCACTGCCGGAGCAACGCTGGTGATGTTTTCTTGCTATAGTGCTAGCCGTTTCTGGGCGCAGCTTCGGCGTCATCGTGCAACTATGGCCCAAGGAATGGCCTTAATTATTGCAACCTTGTTAAAGCAAGACGTTGATTTGCGTGAACGTGATCATCAACTTCGCGGGATTCATTACTTTTTACCTTTAGCGACTGCGCAAAAGGAAGAGTTTGAAAATCGTTTTGGAGTGAAATTAATTAATAATTACGGTTCTACTGAATCGCTAATTGGGGTTATTACCGATCCGGCAACTGGGAACGAGAAATGGCCTTCGATTGGCCAGATTGGCCCTGGGTATAACGCCAAGATTGTTGATGAAAACGGAGTTGAATTACCAGCTGGTGAAGTTGGTGAATTATTAATTCAAGGTATACCTGGAATTACGTTAATGGCCGGGTATTGGAACAATCCAGAAGCTACTGCTGCCGTATTGAGTGCGGATGGGTGGTATCGAACCGGCGATTTTATGTATTGCGAAGATGGATGGTTCTATTTCGTTGATCGACGCACAGATTTAATTAAACGCAATGGAGAAACAGTTTCTTCTGCAGAAGTAGAAGAAACTATTCAAAAACTTCCGGAGGTTGCAGAAGTAGCGGTAGTGGGAGTTCCAGATCCGATACGAGGGCAAGAAATTAAAGCTGTAGTTGTTCCACAGATGGGAGCGGAACTCTCTGCAGAATCACTAATTTCTTTCTGTGAGGCACATCTTGCCAGTTTTAAAGTTCCGAGTTTAGTGGAGTTTGTTTCGGAGCTTCCAAGATCAGCTTATGGAAAAGTCAATAAAGCTGCATTGCTGCAGTGATAGAGATTTTCTGTTCAGATGGGCAGAACAAACCTTAGAAAAAGGAAAGGATGCTAAAGATGGCAATTAAAACAGAAATGGTGGGCCAGACATTTGGTCCGTTTGTTCGCGATTACACTTTCCGCGATCTTGAGCTTTTTGCTCTTGGTTGTGGTGCAGGTATTGATGGCAAGGACGGCTTAGAATACCTCAATGAAAAAGATGAGCGCGATCCACAGCTGAAGGTACTTCCAATGTTCGGAGCAATGTTAATCGTTGACTCTGAAGTTACCCGCACCATCGATTACGGCTACAACTATGCTGGTTCTTTACATTGGGGCTTTGATATTAAGTTCCATCAGCACATCACAAAGATGAGTGACCGTCTTGAAACCAAGGTTCGTCTCGAAGGACTTTACGATCGTGGTGAAGGACGTGGCTTGCTTGCACAGCATATCGGTGACACCTACGATTCCGAAGGTAACTTACTTTTCACAAATGAATCTTGGGATTGCTTGATTTACGACGGCGGTTGGGGTGGCCCAGCAGCTCCTAAGGACATCGTTGAGATGCCAGATCGAGAAGCTGATGTTGAGGTTATTGAAACTATTCCAGAAAATCAGGCGCTTATTTACCGTCTTTCTGGTGATTACCATCCACAGCACATCGATTGGGACTATGCTGCAGAAAATGGCGAACCACGCCCAATTCTTCATGCAATTTCTTATGCCGGTGTTGTGATGCGTCATGCAATTAACGAATTTGTTCCAGGCGAACCTGAGCGAATCACTCGTTTTAAGACTCGCATCACTTCACCAGTTCATCCTGGCACCACTCTCAAGACCAAGATTTGGAAGGTCGGAGAAGGTGAACTTCGCTTCATGCTCGTTGACGCTGATGCTGAAGAAACCGGCGCAAAGCCACACTTGAATTGGGGAATCATTGAATATCGCTAATTTGCGATTTTTGTGACCAAAGAGGTGGTTGGCGTAATGTGGGACGTCCTTGTGTGAGTTTTTCTTGCGCCAGCCACCACACTCAACAGTGAACTGAAAACTAATCCGAAACATTGAGAAGATAACAATGAGTAAAGAATATATCGACCTTGAAGATATGGAAATGACTCCGCTCTTGAAGCGCGTTATTGCGTTTTCTTCAGGTGGCCCGTTCCTTGAAGGTTATGTGCTGTCAATTATTGGTGTAGCTCTAACCACTATTGGTAACGATATCCAGCTAGATTCTCATTGGATGGGAATGCTCGGTGTTGCGGCATTAGTTGGTCTCTTTGCTGGAGCTCTCATTGGCGGCTGGCTTACCGATTTAATTGGCCGCCGGAAGATGTTCGTGCTCGATCTTTTAGTGATTATTGTGCTATCGCTGCTTTGTGCAGTTATTACAAGTGCCTGGCAATTACTGGTACTACGATTCTTGATGGGTGTAACAATTGGTGCTGATTATCCAATTGCCACTTCGATGATTGCCGAATTTTCTCCAAAGCGCTATCGGGCAATGGCAATGGGCTTAATTGCGGCAGCTTGGTACCTTGGCGCAAATGTTGCGGCATTAGTTGGGTTCTTCTTAGTTGATATCGATAATGGCTGGCGTTGGATGCTTTTCAGCTCCGCAATTCCATGCGTTATTATCCTCCTCGGACGGTGGAGTATCCCAGAATCTCCACGATGGCTTGCTTCAAAGGGGCGTGAAGCTGAGGCGGAAAAGATTATTCACGAAACACTTGGAGCTCATGTTCGACTTCCGGCGGAAGAAAAGAGTGAACCAACAAAGATTTCAGTACTTTTCAAGGCTGGATATGCAAAGCGAATTATTTTCATTGCAACAATTTGGTTGTGCCAAGCAATTCCAATGTTTGCACTCTACACCTACGGTCCACAAATTATTGGCGGTTTTGGTCTTGGCGAGGGGCGTTATGCGCTCCTTGGAGAGCTTGTTATCGGTACGTTCTTCATGCTCGGTACTTTCCCGGCAATGTATCTGTGTGAACGAATCGGTCGGCGCCCATTGATTATCGGATGTTTCTTGGGAATGACTATTTCTCTTGGAATTTTAGGAATTGTTCCGGCCCCAACAATGGTTGTAGTGATGATTTGTTTCGTGAGTTATGCAATTCTTTCAGGTGGTCCAGGTAATCTTGAGTGGCTCTACCCGAATGAGCTCTTCCCAACTTCTGTTCGAGCAACTGCAATGGGCGTAGCAATGGCTTTGAGCCGAATTGCAACAGTTATTTCGATGTATGTTTTGCCAACCTTCATTAAAGATTACGGTATCGGCACGACGATGCTGGCTGGAGCTGCAATTTCGCTCCTTGGCTTCTTAGTGTCGGTAGCTTGGGCTCCGGAAACTCGTGGAAAGACCCTTGCAGAAACCGGGTCCCTCGAATTCTCTGGACGTTAAGGTAAGGACTTTTCGGAATGTATCAAATCGAGAAGTTAGTAGTTGGCATGTATCAAGCTAATTGCTATGCCATTACCTCAGGCGAAGGCACTATCGTGATTGATCCAGGGGCAGAGGCGACCCGATTATTACAGTGGTTAGCCCCAAAAAATGTAATTGGAATTATTGCTACTCATTGTCATAGTGATCATATCGGGGCAATTAATGAGCTTGTAGACGCAACTGGAGCTTGGGTTGCGTGTGGAGCTGACGATGTTGCCGGAATGGCAGACCCACACCGTTCAGGATTTGATTTAGAGGGCAGTTCCTATGTGGTGACCCATTGTGAAAAGGTCCTTCATGATGGAGACACCCTAAAGTTTGGCGATGCAGAGTTCGAGATTATCCATACTCCAGGGCACACCCCGGGAAGTATCTGTCTTTGGGATCGGGAAAATAATGTTTTATTTTCTGGAGATATGCTCTTTTTCCGGGGGATTGGTTCTACTGAATTTGTACTAGGCGATGAGCAAGAGATGATGAAATCTTGCGATCGTATGGCAAAGCTTCCAGATGGAATCACAGTTTACCCAGGTCATGGTCCACTGACTCGTACAGAGATGGAACGTCAGATGTTGCGTGCTTATGCGTCGCGGATGCACTCAGCTTGGCGTGAAGGATGAGGCAGCCCAAGTTGATCATCGACCAAGTCTTCAACGTATGCCGGAACCTTCCCAAGGAAACATTCAATAAAGTCTTCAGGAAGGCAGAAGGTGCGCATCAAAACGCTACCTTCAATGGCATCAAGCAAGCGCACAACGGAGGTGAATTCATGCAGCTCACCAGAGGCTTTGAAATCCCAAAGTCGCGTGGAGATAACGTTTACGGGGTTTACGAACACGTCGTCGAAAATTTCACGCAAAATTGGTTCGTTTGCTTGAGTCGCTTCAACGAACAGACGGCGAATTGCAGTGCGGTATTTGCCAAGGTAGAGCCGAAGGCGGAAATCCGCTTCATGAATCAGAATTTCTCGGGCCGAGTTCCCAACCGGACCGGGACACGTAATGAGGTTGCTGAAAGCAGCTTTCAACAATACGTCGCGATCTCCCCAGCGGGAGTAAAGCGAGGACTTTCCAATACCGCCCAAAGCGGAAACTTTGCTGAGATGGAAGCCAGACCAACCAGTTTCGCCGTAAATCTGCAAAGCAACGTTGAAAACGTGGGAAGCCAAAGCCTTATCACGCGGCCGCCCAGGGCGGGACGTTTGTGGAGTGGAATCCACAGTAACTTGTTCCACGATGTTCACCTTTCATCGGAAGGAGTCGTTGAGAGTAACACGAAATAGGAAGATACTTTCCAGTTTAACCCAAGTAATTAATTCGATATTAGGAGTAAACTCAAATGACAGTAGTTGCAGCATACAAGTATGCTAGTAATCCTCAGGAAGCCGCGGTTGATGGCGCTGGTGTAGTAGATTGGTCACGTGCAAAGGCAGCGATTTCTGAATATGACCCAGTAGCAATTCAGCTTGGTCGTGAAGTTGCAGACGCAAATGGCACTGAACTTGTAGGTATTTCCGTTGGTGGAGAAGCAGTTGCTTCTTCTCTCGCAAAGAAAGCTGCGCTTTCCCGTGGTCTTGATCGAGCATTAGTTGTGGCAGATGATGCTACCGCTGAATGGAATGCCACCACAGTAGGTAAGGCGCTAGCTGCACTCGTAACTAAGGTTGAGGGCGCAAACTTGGTTCTCACCGGTGATTCTTCAATCGATGAAGCTGCAAAGATTATGCCGGCAGTTATTGCAGCAGCTCTTGGATGGCCATGTTTCCAAGAAGTTACTGAAATTACCGCTGATGGTGAAGGCTGGGTTGTAACTCACGCTTTCGGTACCGGTACTCGTACCGTGAAGGTTTCTGGTCCAGTAGTAGCTGCAATTGCTACCGATGCACAGGCTGTAAAGGTTCCTGGCATGAAGGACATTTTGGCAGCTGGTAAGAAGCCACTTGAGCAAGTTGCTCTTGGTGATCTCGCAGTTGAAGTTACCCCGGCATCAGTGACTGGTCGCGCAAAGCCAGTAGCAGTTGCTCGTAAGCAGCAGAAGTTTGCCGGTGAAGATGCAGCTGCACAGTTGGTTGCTGCACTTCGCGATTCTGGTGTGCTCTAAGTTTGGCTTGCGATAAGAATAGGAAATTTAAAAGATGACTAACGCATGGATTATTACTACTAATAACAGCATTGCAAATCTCGTGGCACAGGCTCGTGCAGTTGGTGGTTCTGTGAAGGCAATTGCTCTCACCGAAGCTGCGCCAGAAATTACTGGTGTAGATGAAGTTTTGCATATTGCAGTTGAAGCAGGTGTTCCTGCTGAAGCGTATGCTCCAGCAGTTGTTGCAGCTCTCGCAGAAGCAAAGTCTGATCTTGTGTTCGCACCAAATCGAAGCGTGGAGCGAATTGTGGCAGCTGCAGTTGCAGTAGCAAATAATGTTCCACTGCTTGTGGGTGGTGTTTCTGCTTCGGCTGATACGGTTGAAATTTCTCGTTTCGGTGGCCTCAACCTTGAAACCTATGCTGTATCGGGCGCAGTTGTTGTTGGTGAAGGCGGTGGCGTCGCTGAAGGTGCTGCTGCAGCAGTAGTTGCAGCTGGTGGCGAACACCTTGCTGTAGCTACCGTTTCAGTTCAGGAATCTGGCGCTGGTGCAGTTGATCTTGCAGGTGCAAAGCGAATTGTTGCTTGTGGTCGTGGTTTTAAGGAAGAAGCAGATCTCGGTATTGCTCGTGAATTCGCGACTGTACTTGGAGCTGAACTTGGTTGTTCTCGTCCACTCGCAGAAGGCAACGCTTGGCTTTCTAAGGATCGCTACGTTGGCGTTTCTGGCATGAAGGTTGCTCCAGAAATTTATGTTGCACTTGGTATCTCTGGCCAGGTTCAACACACCTCTGGTATGACCGGTTCAAAGATTGTGGTAGCAGTTAACTCTGATGAGAATGCGCCAATCTTCGATATTGCAGATTACGGAATTGTTGGCGATATTTACGAAGTAGTTCCAGCATTAACCGCAGCACTTAGCTAAGTGCTAATTGGTTAAGGGGAGTCGGGAAAGACTTCGATTACCCTTTGTTGTGAAATCAAAGTAGATTTGCAAGCAAGATTTGGGAGGCGGAATCTTCCGCCTCCCAAGATGCAGAAAGTATTGGATAGCTATGGCTGAAGAAGTAAACGTCGATTTTGACGTGATTGTAATTGGTGGCGGTGTAGCAGGCGCTGTAGCTGCTTACCAAATTGCAAAAGAAGGCAAAGAGGTTCTCCTTGTTGAACGGGGTATTGAACCTGGTTCAAAGAATCTTTCCGGCGGTGTTTTTTATTGCCGCGTAATGGAGGAAGTATTCCCAGATTTTGTAAACGTCGCTCCAGTTGAGCGAAAGATTGTGCGGAATGTGGTGAGCCTTGTTAATGAGAGCTCTGCACTCAATATCGATTACTGGGATCAGCGCCTTGCGCAGCCAGCTAATGCAGTTACAGTCTTGCGTGCAAAGTTGGATGCTTGGTTAATTGAACAGTGTGAAGAAGTTGGCGTTACTGTAATGCCTGGCGTGAAAGTGGATCGCCTACTTCAGGAGAATGGTGCAGTTGTTGGTATCTCCGCGGGTGAAGATGAACTTCGTGCACATGTTGTGATTGCAGCTGACGGCGTTAATTCATTTATTGCACGTGAAGCAGGAATTCGCACGAAAGAACCACAAAAGCATCTTGCTGTTGGCG
>JAXFDG010000096.1:0-11918 GCA_034173665.1 Arcanobacterium sp. | reverse complement strand
AAGAGCATCTTGCACATCCTGCGGAATAATCAGCTCATCGTCTAGAATCATGCCATCTTCATTTATGATTCCCAGCTCAATCCGTTCTTCCATAGATAAACGTAATTTTTTCTCAACTTCGCGCAGAGCTTCAGTTTTTGTAAATTCTTGCACCGGGAAACTTAGCTCATTTCCGGTTGCTAAAGCGAGTAATGCAGCTCTCCGATTTCGATCCGGATTCGCCAACCACGCAGCGGTTTCTTCACCTAATGCTTCGACATCCAAGGCGCCTCGCGAGCCAATATGCACAATTCTTTGGGTTAACTGCGATGGGCAAGAACGTGAATTCACACAACGCAGGTCCGCATCGCCTTCTTTAATTGCGCGAATTTCCGAACCGCATTCAGGGCAGTGCTCCGGCATCACAAATTCTCGTTCATGACCTGTCCGTGCCGCGAGCACTGGACCCAGTACCTCTGGAATAATATCTCCAGCTTTTCGAATAATTACAGTGTCACCAATCAATACGCCCTTGCGAATTACTTCGCTCGGATTGTGCAAGGTTGCTTGCGAAACAGTGGAACCATCAACTAATACCGGTTCCATAATCGCAAAAGGCGTCACTCTTCCAGTGCGACCAACCTGCACCTGAATGTCAATCAGTTTAGTTTGCACTTCTGTTGGCGGAAATTTAAAAGCAATCGCCCATTTCGGAACACGTGAGGTAAAACCAAGGTCTTCCTGCAATTTCCGATTTTCAATTTTCAAAACTGCACCATCAAATTCATGTTCTAAAGAATCTCGGGCATTTTGATATTTATCAAGGAATGCTTCAATCTCTGGGAGTGACTCCAAAAGTTGAGTTTCTGGAGAGACCGGAAGCCCCCACTGCGCAAAGAAATGATAAATTTCTTGTTGCGATTCCAGAGCATTTTGTAACGTTGTATCTGCTCCTTCAACTGCCCCAATTCCATGCGCTAGGAATGATAGCGAACGAACGGCGAAGGCTGTTGTATCGTCTTGTCTCAGTGCACCTGCCGCAGCATTTCGTGGATTAACAAAGGTTTTCAACTTTGCTTCCGGGCGAATTCTTTGCAAAAGTGGCTGCTGCTCTGATTCTGAACGCTCTTCATTAAGCTTCATAATTTCTTTATTTTGCGCAGCAATAACTTTATTGTGTGCTTGAATCTCCGCTTTTCGTTCTTCGATTCGCTCATTTCGCTCATCAACCTGAGCGTTATATTCGTGAAAGGCAGCCACTGGGAAATAGACTTCTCCCCGAACTTCTAATAATTGTGGAATATGCGAGCCGTGAAGCTGCTGTGGGATCGCGGTAATCGCGAGCGCATTCGCCGTCACGTCTTCACCGATTACACCATCGCCACGAGTTGCTGCAGATTCTAAAACTCCATTACGATAAGTTAAATTTACTGCCAGTCCGTCAACCTTTACTTCGGCAGTAAATTTAGTATGAGGCGGAAGGTTTTGTTGCAGGTTAGTAAACCAAGTACGAAGTTCTTCGCGGGAGAAAACATCTTGCAAAGAATACATCCGTTCACGATGGGTTAATTGCTTTGCTCCAGCTTTGGTTGGTTTTGCACCAACTTTCATCGACGGCGAATCGGGCGTCCAAAGCTCTGGATATTGGTCTTCGAGCAATCGTAGTTCGTGTACTAAACGATCGTATTCGGCATCAATCATAATTGGCTCGTCTTGCGAATAGTATGCTTCTTGCGCAGCAATTAAAATCTTGGCAAGTTCGCTGTGTCTTGCCTCAGCTTGCGCTGTAGTTTTTAGTACCGACGACGTCGCCTTTAAAGCTTCAGATTTTTGATTCACGGTTTAATTCTCGCAAAATTTCAAAGGATTCTCCTGAATTCATCCTAAAGTCGTAAATGAAAGTGATTTTCTCATCACCGCACAGCGTATCCTTTTAATATGAATTCAATATCTGATGAACTCAAGATTGAACAATCGCACTTTCAAACACGTGCGATGGCTTTTCTTGTGTTAACAATTTCGATCGGACTTTGGATTCTCTCTGTAATTCGAATCCAGGCACAGATTCCAGCAATAAATCCACTCTTAATGCTGATTCCGATGCTAATAACGATGGCTGGAATCTGGCTTTTGCCACATCGTTTCCAAGTTGCAAGTTTATTAATTTTTCTTGCAATGTTTATCCGCTGGATTATCGCACCACTCGTGCTCCTCCCTTCAGATTTAATTGTGCTTTGGGTTCTTTTCTTTGCCATGTACTGGACTAATAGCTCTCTGCGTCGAGTTACTCTTGCTCTAAGCTTTGCAACTTTAGGAATTATCTTCCTCCCCTTCGTAGTTTCCAATCCAGAAAGATTTGAGTTCCTTCAGCTCTCTCTTGGATTCACCCTAATTGGTGCGGTTTCAGCTCTTGGAGCATTAATGCGCCTCGGGCGGGAACGAAAAATTAGCGCAATAGAATCAGCAAAGCAACAAATCCAAGTTGAAATTCGTGATGCTGAATTTGCTGTAGCGGCAGAACGAACCCGTATTGCTCGCGAAATGCATGATATCGTCGCCCATACTCTTTCTGTTGTGATTGCACAAGCAGACGGTGGCAGATTCGCTGCTCCGAACAATCCAGATGCAGCTATCCGTTCTCTTGAAACTATTTCCGAAATGTCGCGTGCAGCATTAACAGATATCCGCTCAATTATTGGTGTGCTAAGAGACCCTAATGAGCAACGCACTCCGCTTCGTCCACAACCCGTGAATGAAGACTTACTTGATTTAATTGCACAAGTTAAAGATTCTGGTCATGAAATATCTTTTTCTCAACTTGGTACTCCACAACCCCTTCCAGTGGGACTCGGTAATGCGCTATATCGGATTTGCCAAGAGGCCCTAACCAACTCTTTAAAACATTCCGGACCTCAAGCCAAAATCAGTGTTACGTTAAATTGGGAATCCCAAGCTGTGAGTCTAGATATTGCAGACGACGGTCGCGGAGCTGCAGTCATTAATGATGGAAAAGGTCATGGAATTATCGGAATGAAAGAACGCGCCTCAACATTTGGCGGAACGGTTGAAGCTGGCCCAATAGCTACTGGTGGATATCGTGTTCATGCTTGGATTCCAATCCGAAAGAGAAACACTAGAACTGAATAAAAACTTTTCAAAAACTAAAATAACTTTTAAATACTTACTATCAGGAAGAAAACCGTGAATATCCCAGCAAATCAGGAACACGATGCTTTAGAGCAAGAATCATTACAAGAACAAAAGGAACCAAAGAAGATTCGAGTTGCCCTTGTGGATGATCAAAAATTAATTCGTGATGGTTTCGCAATGATTCTCGAAAGCCAGGACGATATTGAAGTCGTTATGGAAGCTTCCGACGGCGAACTAGCCTTGAAACGACTCGCTGTTGCGGCAGCTGATGTTGTGGTCATGGATGTCAGAATGCCAAATATGGACGGGTTAGAAGCAACTGAGAAAATCGCTCAGACAAAATTCCCGCACGGCGTCGAGCCAAAAATCATTATCTTAACAACTTTTGATCTAGACGAGTATGTAATGCGAGCAATAGAAGCTGGCGCTTCTGGATTCCTCTTAAAGGATTCTCCCCCACAAGATTTAATTGACGCAGTCCGAACCGTATATCGGGGGGATGCTGTTATCGCGCCTTCCTCAACCAAACGGTTAGTTGCTCATCTTGCTGCGGAAGCAAGTTATAACCGCAGCACTGACCCAGAATTAATCGAAGGGCTTACTGGGAGAGAACAAGAAGTTTTAACCCTTGCCGCCCGTGGCCTTAACAATACGCAAATCGCTACTGAACTATATCTCGCCGAAGCGACTGTAAAAACTCATATCGGGCGGATTTTCCAAAAACTAGGAGTTCGTGACCGAGTCCAAGCTGTTGTGGTTGCATACCAATCAGGGCTGGTGAAACCAGGTGACTTCTGAACCCCTAATCGAGCTCTACCAAGTGAATCTCTCTCAGTATGAAGCGGGAACTTTAGAAACAATTCTTGACGACGTCTCTTTCTCTCTCCCGGCACACTCTTTCACAACTTTACTTGGGAACTCTGGTTCTGGAAGATCAGAAATTATCGAAATTCTTCTTGGATTTACAAAAACTAGTTCCGGGGAAATTAAAGTATCCAATCACGTTCTCACAGATTTAGTGGAATCAGAATTGGATAAGTACCGAAGAAATTGCGTTCATTTCATTGGCCCCAGTGAAAACTTAGTTCCACAATTAACTTTGCACCAGAACATCCTCCTTCCCCATTCACTAAATCGCAGTAATCCAGACTTAACATTTTTCTCTGAAGTAATTAGTGTCTGCCAGTTAAAACAGGATTTATCAGCATTACCTGAATCCGTACCCCATATAACGCAACAAAAAACGGCTATCGCAAGGGCAATTCTCTCTCCTGCAGAAATTATTCTCTGTGAAAATCCTTGCCTTAAATTGAAATCAGATTCAAGATTAGAAGTACTTTCTTTGCTCCGAACCGCAGTTAATGAATTTGGCAAAACCGTACTTTTAGCAACTCCAGAACCGGTAGACGCAACCCTAACGCAAAGAGTTCTTCTACTGCGAGATGGGAAAATTATTGGAGAGGTGAACACTCCTACTTTGTTTGCATTATTATCCAATATTCAAATGTCAGAAGAGCTTCACTGATGATTCGTGCACTGCTCACTGGAACTCTCACTCGATATTGGCGTTCGCTATTGAGCCCACTACTTATTACTGTTTTTCTGAGCTTAGCTATTTTCTCATTTCTTTCTATCGAACGTTTAGCTGAAGGAAATTTATATTCCGCAACAAGTCAAGAACTAGGAAAAACAAAATTTCAAATTAGCGATGATGAACAGCTTGCTGGTGAATTGCTCAAGAAAATTGAGAAACAGAAAGAATTTTCAACATTTGAGCTGGTTACTAAACGTGAAGCTTTTGCGATTTCCACACACCAAGCTAGCAGCGTCGTAATAAATTCTTTCTCTCCACACACCGAGGTGAAAATTCCTCTGACAACAGGAGAATACCCGCAAAATATCGATGAAATTTTAATTTCTAATGAGTTAGCAGAAACTCTAAATGTTGATATCGGGCAAAGTCTAACGGTTTTAATTAATCACGATTCAAGTCAATACCTCATTGGAAAAGTGGTCGGAGTCTTTAAAAAAGATTTCCTCACACTTGAGCCGAGAGCTTTAGAAATCTACTCCACAAATCTTGATTTCATCCTTGGAAAAAATTGGCTCTCAACCCCGCTCCAGGATACAGACAAAATAAATCTTATTTCTTCGGAAAAGGCCCACAGTGCAGCTGAATTAACTGCAGCAGTAACTAAAATCTCGGCTAAGACGACACTCTCTAGAGCCCAGGTTCAAGCACAAATTCGGAATACATTATCAGAACAATATCGATACTACATTTATACTGCTCGCTGGCTAGTAGCAGCACCGACCCTGATCGCAATCGCGGTACTAGCAATTAGTTTTTGGCGTTATACAGATTTACGCCAATCAGATTTTATTCGTCTGCGAATTCTTGGTTTTTCAAGAAGAAAAATAATTACAATTCAAGCTTTAGAATTCTTCACAATAGTTTTTTTCACAGCGCTAATTACAAATTTTATGATTCGCGCAATCCTCCTTGGAATTCGAGAAGACTCACAGTTACTATCAGCTCTTCCCTTTACCATCAAAGAAAACTATTTCACTTGGACCGGATTCTTAATCTCAATTCTTATAGCAATAATTATCGGTATTCTCTGCACTATCCCAGCCCTCTATAGAACTGCGAAAAAATTAGAGCTTCCCATTAACAAGAAGAACACAGCAACAAACGCCCAGTGGTACTCATTATCATTCGTAACATTTTTCCTCACTCTTTTCCTCGGTGCGATTACACTATTCGCACTGATAACCAGCACACAAGGTTTATATTGGACAGCAACATTCGAAGATAATCCGCAAAATTTTGCACCAATAGCAATAATAATTGGCATTATTTCACTCGGTTTTTTTATCACTGCGCTAATTAAAAAGATTTTTGTTACGGAAAATATTCGGATTCTCCCCTGGAAAAATAAAATTTCACGCAGCATTATCAGCAAAGCTACTGCAGTTCAACTAACTTTTGGATCATTAATATTATTCCTCACCACAGCAACTATTACTGCATTATGGACTACCACAAATTATTCACAGTTCGTTTATGAAACCTATAATCAACACTCTCAACCATTCGATTTCGCCATCTATGCCGCGCCTAATTCTCATATAAATCAGCAGTCACTAACTTCAATTTATGATGAACCAAACGTTAACCGTATCCTGCAGTTAAAGGCAATCGAAGCTACTTTAAAAGAAGAAAACAGCACGAGTACAGATACCCAATTAATTCATCTTGCTTCACCAAGAAATGCAATAAATTATTTCGCAGAAATTAACGATAAAGAAAAATCAATATCCAATAATACTCTGATAATCAATCCAAGTATTTCCACATTAAAACTCACTAATGAAAAAGCTAAATTCCGAGTAATCGCACCTGAGTACAACTTGAATATCGCACTTAAAGAAGTGGAATCAACAAACTACTTTTGGACCGTTCTTATAACTGATACAGATTCCTTGAACGGCATTAAAAGCACACAAGAAATAGTTTGGACTCTTATTGACACAGAGAATTCAAACTTAGCGCAAACGATAACTTCTGTAATCGATAATTTCTCCAGTAACCAATCCCTCCACTTGCAGCCACGCACCACTATTTCTGAGGCTGAGATTCACAATGTTGATTTAGAGCTACTGGCCACGCTAACTCTCTACGTTACATTAGCTCTTACAATTGTGGTGATTACGCTAAGGCTTGCAGAAGTTCAACGACTAAAAACACAGTCCCAAGCAACTTTAATTAGACTCGGTTACTCTTCAGAAAAAATTAAAAATCGATATATTCAACAAGCTACTACTCGAATTTTCTTTAATTCTCTTGGCGGAGCTACCACGGGAGCAACTGCAGCTTATTACATCAGTAGCGTCTTTCTAGATCAATTCCCATTTACGTTATTAGCCAATTTCCCAATTCAAAAAATTGTAATTCTCATCGCAGCAACAACCTTCAGCTCTTGGATTGCGCTCCACCTAATTAAACGAATTCAAGCTCGGATTAACTATATTTAGGCTGCTCACAGCGTTATTCGTAAAAAGTCCAAGAAAAGCAAAATGGGTAATTTTAATCTGAATTAAACAAACCGCAACGGGCTCTTAATCACAGTTTTTACTCTTGCTCACTTTGCCGAAACCTGCCAAAGTTAGTACGGTACGAAGTTTTTCCCTTATACCATCGCCTTAAGTGGCATACAGGAGCATTAATTATGGATTGGCGCCATCACGCTGCATGTCTTGAACAAGACCCAGAGCTATTCTTCCCAATTGGAAGTTCTAGCTCAGCACTGGCGCAAGCTGAAGCAGCAAAGAGAATTTGCCAATCTTGCTCCGTCCGTGAAGTTTGTTTGAAGTGGGCTTTAGACACCAATCAAGACGCCGGAGTTTGGGGCGGAATGTCTGAAGATGAACGCCGCCTAATTCGTCGTCGTGCGCTCAACCGGCGATAACACTCAACCGAAGATAACTCTTAACTATAAGTACAGCCGACTGCGCCTATCGTAACCGAAGCTGAGCTAAAACTTCTGTACCGCCGTCTTCACGCGCTCTCCATGCAATTGAACCTTGTAACTCTGTCTTCACAAGAGTTTTCACAATTTTTGTCCCTAATCCTGATCCGGGTTCTAAATCAGAGATACCTTTTCCGTTATCTCGCACAATCACTGCAAGACGTTCATTATTTCGCCGTGCATCAACTTGCACTAATCCCCCATCGGTTAATCCATGTTCAATAGCGTTAGAGATAACCTCGTTAAGCACAACTGCTAATGCTGTAGCTTGTTCTGCACGTACTCGCCCAAAAGAGCCAGAAAATTCAATGTCAACAGCAGAATCGGTAACCGCAATATCTCGCACGATTCGCAATAACGAACCAAAAACTTCGTCGAATTCAACGACTTCATCAATATTTTGTGAAAGCCCTTCATGCACAATTGCAATCATTTCGACTCTTCGCATTGCTTGTTCTAAAGCCGAGCGAGTTCCTTCATTATCGGCTCTCCGTGCTTGCAGTCGTAACAGTGCCGACACGGTCTGTAAATTATTTTTCACGCGGTGATTAATCTCGCGAATCGTTGCGTCTTTCGATAATAATTGCCGCTCTTGTCGGCGCAACTCCGAAATATCACGGGTGAAAAGTACCGCCCCAACTCGTTCACCATGACGAATTAACGGCAATGCACGCATTGAGATAATCACGCCTCGTGAATCAAATTCAGTCATCCACGCAGCTCGTCCCATTAACACAACTGGCAAAGTTTCTTCTGGTACTGCATAATCTTCGATTAAACCAGTAACTTCCTCCAGCAGCACGAGTCCAGTTAACGGCTTTTTAATTCCTAACCGACGAAAATGCGAAACTGAATTTGGCGACGCGTATAAGACTGTTCCATCTTCATCCAAATGCACTAAACCATCAGAAACACGCGGTGTACCATGCCGGAATCCGGTTGGAGTTCCCTCTAAAGGAAAGTCGCCACTGGCAATCATTTCTAGTAAAGTCTGCGCGATATCGCCATAATTTAAGTGGCGTTGGTTTGGAGTGCGGTCTGGATATTGTGCAGTTAGCACATGCACAACCGCAATAGTTCTCCCAGAATGTTTAACTGGCACAAAGGTATGCAAACAATTTAACCCTAGGTATCGCACAATTCGACCAGATATGTGGGCTTTCGAAAGTCCGTCAACAATATCTTCGCCAGCATAAGTGCCAACTATATCTGCTTCAACCATTGTTGCAGCAGTTGCCGGTCGTGCATGGGCACCCACTAAAAAACTGCTATCAACTGGAAGGTATAAAACTAAATCTGAAAATGCTAAATCAGAAACAGCTTGCCAGTCTCCAACAAGCTGATGCAACCACTCTTGTTGCGCAGAGCTGAACTCGCCGGACTTTTCAAAAACTTTCGTTAAAATTGGCACATCTCCACCTTAGTCTGAACAAGGAAATAAGTAAATGAAAATTTCTTTATCGCAACAATTCAGTTCTTCTGAGCAAGATCTCTTCAAAGTATTATTTAGCGCAGAACTCATGGAACTTCGCGCAGAAAAACTACATCTTAAGAATTATTCCTTCAGTAATTTCGAAACACAGAAAATGAACTTTTCAGCAACGGTAGATTTAACTAATATTCCCGCAGTTGCAAAATCATTTCTTGGCAATTCTCTTTCTCTCACCGTAAGTGCCGCTCAAAGCTCGATATCGCCAAATATAATTAGCTATCAATTTGAGTTCGGGAAAGTACCAGCCACAGTCACCTTACAGACTACAATCACTCCACTTGCCAGTGATTTAACTCAGATTACTCACGACGGCGAATTGAATATTTCAATTCCATTTATCGGGAAAAAGCTCGAAACCCAAGCTGCCCAGTATCTTCCGAAAATCCTTGAAAAAGACGCGAACTTAATAAAGCAGTTACTTCCATAAACTTTGAGTAAAATTTGAGAGAGAAAAGTACTAATTTTGCAAAGCAATATGATAATAAAAAGTCCAAATGCTTTCGCAATCCACCACAATATTTTTAAGGTGAACGATGACTATTATCAATCGACAATATGAAGATCTACTACAAGACGTGTTGGATAATGGCACCTTAAAAACTGATCGAACCGGAACCGGAACAATTTCTGTTTTTGGTCGACAACTCCGTTACAACCTCGCCGAAGAAGGATTCCCAAGAATTACGACAAAATTCGTGGCCATGAAAGCCGTAAAAGGTGAACTACTGTGGTTCTTAAAAGGTGATACGAATATTAAATGGCTGCAAGAACATGGAATCACAATTTGGGATGAATGGGCTGATGCTCAAGGAGAACTTGGACCGGTTTATGGTTACCAATGGCGTTCTTGGCCAACTCCTAACGGATCTCATATTGATCAAATCGCACAGGTAATTGAACAAATTAAAAACACCCCAGATTCTCGCCGAATGATTGTCTCTGCATGGAACGTAGCCGATCTCGACGCGATGGCTCTGATGCCATGCCATGCTTTCTTCCAGTTCTATGTAGCTGATGGAAAATTATCCTGCCAACTCTACCAACGTTCTGCAGATCTCTTCCTCGGCGTACCGTTTAACATTGCTTCCTATTCCCTGCTTACACATATGGTTGCGCAACAATGTGACCTTAAGGTTGGTGAATTTGTGTGGACAGGTGGAGACTGCCATATCTACACCAACCATATTGAGCAAGTAAAAACTCAGCTGTCACGCCAGCCATACCCGTTTCCAAAGCTCGAACTCCGTAAAGCGCCATCAATTTTTGAATACGAAATGGACGATATCCTTGCTTCTGAAGGATACCAGCATCACCCAGGAATCCAAGCTCCTGTGGCCGTATAAACCTGTTCCGATCCGCTAAAGTATGTAATTATTCAAGAAATCTGTAACTGTTTTAGAAATTACGTGACTAACAAATTTACTTTGTAATCAGATATGAAGATTAATTTTCGTATCTATTCTCGATAAGAATGAGGAAGCTATGTTAGGGATGATTTGGGCACAAGGGCATGGTGGAGCAATCGGCACTAACGGCACTCTTCCTTGGCATTTGCCTGAAGATTTGGCTCTCTTCAAAAAAGTCACTAAAGGCAGCCCGGTAATCATGGGGAGAAGCACTTGGGAATCGCTGAATCCGAGATTCCGGCCGCTTCCTGGACGGGAGAATATTGTGTTGTCCCGAAATCCTGATTTCCTTGCTCCAGGAGCACACCTTGCATCTTCTTTAGATGAAGCGATTTCACTTGCCAAATCTTTCACATCAGAAAATATCTGGATAATCGGCGGTTCGCAAATCTATCAACAAGCTCTTACAGAAGCTGAATTATTAGTGGTTACAGATGTAAATCTTGAGGTCCCTAATGCTGACGCATTTGCACCAAGGATTGACTTTGATTGGCATATTATTTCTGCTAATCCGGACCGTGGCTGGTACTGCGCAAACAATAATATCGAGTATCGAATAACGGCTTATTCCCGCAATCCGAAAGCAGTATTTTCACTTCCGGAGCAATAATAAAAGAAGCTGATAAAAATAGAGAGTGCCATCGCTAATTTTTACCTCACCGTTGAAGCAAAATTAGCAACAGCACTTTCACCTTTTCCTCATAGCGCAAGCACTTTCAGAGGCAAGAAAAATTATTTCTCAATCTGATTACAGTGCTATAACTGCCGAGGACTTTTTATACCTGACCATCTTCAAAATCATGGAATCGTCGATTCTGATGGTCACGTTCACTCATTGGAATCCAGTCTCGTTCCCCGGATCCAACATACACCTGACGTGGTCGCCCAATCTTCTGCGTCGGATCAAGGATTAATTCACGATACTGAGCAATCCATCCCGGTAAACGTCCAAGAGCAAAGAGCGGCGTAAACATCTGAGTTGGGAATCCCATGGCTTTATAAATCAGACCCGTATAAAAATCAACATTAGGATACAAACTCCGCTCAACAAAGTAATCATCTTCAAGAGCTGTTTGCTCAAGCTGCCGAGCCATCTCGAATAATTCGGAATCTCCATGCAGCTTACCTAGAATCTCATCAGCTAGACCTTTAACAATCTTTGCCCGAGGATCGTAATTCTTATAAACTCGATGCCCGAAGCCCATCAACTTCACATCATTTTTCTTATCTTTCACCTTTCTTTCGATGTCCGCTATACTAGTTCCGCTGTCCCTTAAATCATTTTGCTTTTCCAGTACCGCTTCATTCTCTCCACCGTGTAGCGGTCCGGTTAGTGCACCCACTCCTGCGGCGACTGAG
>JAXFDG010000095.1:0-4279 GCA_034173665.1 Arcanobacterium sp. | reverse complement strand
AGTATCAATAAGCGGTAAGAATTTCTTGTACTTCTTCGAGATTCCGCCACCGATAATAAACAAATCAGGGGAGAATAGGAACTCGTAGTAGCGGAAAATAACTTGCAGCCGCTGTGCCCATTCTTCATAGCTCAGTTCTTCTCGCTCAAACACGGAAGAAGCAGCCCATTCTTCAGCATCAAGGCCATTCGGTAACTGAATATGTCCAAGTTCAGTGTTTGGCACAAGCACTCCGTTACGTACAAGTGCAGAACCAATTCCGGTGCCAAGGGTCAGAACAAGAATCGTTCCCGGATTGCGATGTGCGGCACCATAGTGAACCTCTGCATAGCCTGCTGCGTCGGCGTCATTAATTACCGTCACTGGGCGATGTAAAGTCTTCGTGAGCAGTTCATCTATGCGTAAGCCAGTCCACTCCTGGGAAAGGTTTGCAATCGTTGGAACTACACCGTTAATAATCGGAGCTGGGAAAGAAACCCCAACTGGAACATCGCCAGGAAGTGCAAAGGAATCGGCAATCTCTGCAATGATCTCAGCAATTTCCTGCGGGCTGCCATCAGCTGGTGTCGGGATGCGCAGACGTTCATGCGTGAATTTACCGTTCTTAATCGCAACGGGAGCGCCTTTGATTCCAGACCCGCCGACGTCGATGCCAATTGCAAGTTTCTTCGGTAACTCCATTGTTTCACCTCATTTTGTGGCTAGTTTAGCGATTTCTGATTCTGGTAATGCACTCGAGTTTAGCAAAGATAGATCGCGCGGGAGAGTCAAAATTTCCGCACCATCTTCCGTAACCACGACTGTGTGTTCCCATTGAGCAGAACGTCCACGATCTTTCGTGTAAATCGTCCAATCGTCATTCCATTGATGCCATGCAATCTCACCTAAATTAAGCATCGGCTCAATTGTGAAAACCATACCGACTTCAATAATTTCATTGTGAGCTGGGGCAGCGTCGTAATGTGGAACGATAAGTCCAGAATGGAAGGCTTCGCCCACTCCATGACCAGTGAAGTCTTCTACCACGCCATAATTAAAACGCTTCGCGTAAGACTCAATAACACGACCGATAACGTTAATTTCCCGGCCTGGTTTTACCGCTTTAATGCCGCGTATCATCGCAGTATAAGTGCGTTCGGTAAGCAGCTTTGATTCTTCATCAACTTCGCCCACATAGAACATCGCATTGGTATCTCCGTGCACGCCGTCGATATAAGCGGTTACATCAATATTGAGGATGTCACCCTCATCAAGGGGAACTAAGTCTGGAATGCCATGGCAGATTACATCATTGCGGGAAGTGCAAATTGACTTCGGGAAGCCCATATATCCTAAGCATGATGGATAAGCGCCATGATCGCAGAGGTATTCATGCGCGATTTTATCGAGCTCGTCCGTGGTCACTCCGGGAGCCACAGCTTTTCCGGCGATATATACAGCTTCCGCGGCAAGTTGTGATGCATAGCGAATCTTTTCAATCGTTTCAGTACTTTTAATATCGCTAGCGGTCACAACTTCCGGACCATCATGGAACATGTATTCCGGGCGAGCGATGTGCGCTGGCACTGTGAGCATTGGAGTTACTTTGCCAGGGTAGCGAGTGCCGAGTGGCGCACGATTTGGATCTTTCACATTACTGTTCAAAAGAATGTTCCTTTCCAGGGAAGTTCCGGTTACGGACTTCTTCGTTAAATTCAGCAACAGCGCTTTTTATCAAAGCTCCCGCCTCGGCAAAACGCTTTACAAATTTTGGTTGCCAGTCAGTCATGCCAACCATGTCAGACCAAACTAGGACCTGTCCGTCACAACCGTTTCCGGCGCCAATACCGATTGTTGGAATATTTAGTTGCTGTGAAATTTCAGTGGCGATTGGGTTCGGCACCATTTCCAAAACGACGGCGAGGGCTCCAGCTTCTTGTACCGCCACGGCGTCGGCCATAATCTGGGCTGCAGCATCTCCGCGGCCTTGTACGCGCGGTCCACCAAGCTGATTTTCTGACTGTGGAGTGTAGCCAATATGTGCCACAACATTAATTCCAGCTGCTACAAGGGCCTTGATTGTGTGGGCCTGGCGAACTCCGCCTTCAAGTTTTACGGCATGGGCTCCGGCCCGAATTAATCCAACTGCTGAGCGGATTGCTTGCTCAGGAGATTCTTCATAGCTCCCGAAAGGTAAATCTCCCACGATAAAAGCACGTGACGCACCACGGGAAACAGCGGAAGTAGCTCGAATCATATCTGCTAAAGTTGCTGAAACGGTGGATGGGAATCCGAGCATAACATTCGCATAAGAATCTCCAACGAGGAGCATATCGGTACCGGCGTCGTCGAAAATTTTTGCAAATAAAGCATCATAAGCGGTGAGCATGGTGATTGGGCGCCCCTCAGACTTGAACTGGGCAAGGTGATGAGCGCGAATCTTCTTAATTGGTTTGTCTGCTTTTGCCGCAGGAGCTGTGTACATTAATCAATCCTTCAAGGTTCGATAAATCTAAATCAATAAGCATATTAAAGTTAGATCTGCTTCAGTAATCCAGTTTAGTACTCAGAGTAAGAACTTAAAGAATTGAATTCTAGTGTTATATATTTGAGGAACAGCAGAGTCTTCTATTTCTGTGGCTGAATCTGAATAGTTTTATGATGAGTCAGGAAAGAATTTTCTCGAGGAAAATTGATCAAAAAGAGGTGAATGATGCAGAGCAATCAAGAATATGTGCTGCGGGAAATTCAAGAAAAGAATGTGCGCTTTATTCGGCTCTGGTTTACCGATGTTTCTGGCAAATTAAAGTCTGTAGCAATTGCTCCGGCAGAGCTTGAGTCGGCCTTCCAAAACGGGATTGTTTTTGATGGCTCTGCGATTCAAGGCTTAACCCGAGTCCAAGAAGCAGACATGGTATTGCATCCAGATCCGGCGAGTTTCCAGATTCTCCCTTGGTACGATTCTGGCGTTACTGCGCGGATGTTTTGTGATATTCGTACCCCTGACGGCGAGGCAGCTCACTCTGATCCGCGTGCAGTTTTGCAGAGGGCGTTAGACCATGCAGCTAATCTTGGCTTCACCTTTTATGCACAGCCAGAAATAGAGTTTTATCTTTTCCATCCAGAAACTGACCCGCATCAGGTGCCACGCCCAATTGATAACGGCGCGTATTTTGATAATGTTTCCCGCTCTTTGGCTCGTAATTTCCGCTCTGAAGCTGTGAAAACATTAGAAGAAATGGGTGTTGCAGTTGAGTTTTCGCATCACGAAGCAGGCCCAGGACAAAATGAAATTGACTTGCGTCGCACTGATGCCCTCACTATGGCCGATAACTTGATGACTTTCCGAGTAGTGGTCGATCAGATTGCTCTGCAGCAAGGAGTTCAGGCTTCCTTCATGCCAAAGCCGTTGATTGAATATCCAGGCAATGGAATGCATACGAATTTTTCTCTGTTTGAAGGAGAAAAGAACGCATTCTTCGATCCGGGAACGCAGTTTCAATTTTCGCGCACTGGTCGGAAGTTCATTTCCGGTTTGATGTACCATGCGCGAGAAATCACGGCAGTTACGAATCAACACGTAAATTCGTACAAGCGACTCTGGGCTGGTTTTGAAGCTCCTGCCCATATTGCTTGGGGGAAGAATAACCAGTCGGCATTGATTCGCATCCCTACTTTACGCGCCAACAGTGGCGATTCGGCCCGGTTAGAATATCGCGCCTTAGACTCGGCAGCAAACCCATATTTGGCTTATGCAGTGATTTTGAGTGCCGGTTTGGCTGGTATTGAAAATGACTATCCTTTACCGGAACCAGTAGACGCTGATATCTCGGCACTTTCCACAAATGAACGACGTGCACTTGGAATCGCCTCGCTTCCTTCGTCGCTGAAGGAAGCAATTGACGCAATGGCTGAGTCAGACTTAGTGGCACGAACTCTTGGGGAAGATACTTTCAACTACTTCCTGCGCAATAAACATCATGAATGGGAACAATATCGCTACCAAGTGACCCCGTTCGAACGAATGAGGTTTATGTAAACAAAATCAGAAGCTGTATTTAAGGTAGATTATGCGGGAAGTTTCAAAGTCCACAAAACTTTTTCAAGCAGGCTTTGTGGATGCTGCGCGAGCAGAAACGCTATTAGCTGATAACGTCTTTTCTGCCTTTGACGAAGAATGGTTAATTGCTCGTTTCGCTAAAGTAGCTGATCCTGATTTAGGGTTGCTTCATTTCCTACGACTCCTAGAGGCAGTGCAAAATTCCGGAGAGGATGTGGCGCGGCAACTTGAAAAACTGCT
>JAXFDG010000094.1:0-21351 GCA_034173665.1 Arcanobacterium sp. | reverse complement strand
TCCAGTTGCACCTAGTTGCGTTCAGCTTCTAATTCTTCGATACGTTTCTCAAGTTCAGCGATTCGGGCTAATGCTACATCTAAGTCTGAGTTTTCTGTGGTTTCACGACTAAGTTCAATAATGTCGCGCAGTTCTGAACGAATAAAGTCACGAGTGGCAACCTCATTAATCGCAAGGCGCAGGCCAGCGATTTCTCGAGTTAAATATTCAGTATCTGCGAGGTTTTGCGCAGCCACTTGGCGATCTTGTTGTGCATTTACGCGGTCACGATCGTCTTGACGATTCTGTGCAAGCAAAATTAGCGGAGCAGAGTAGGAAGCCTGAAGTGAAAGCATTAATGTTAATGCGGTAAATCCAAGTTCCATTGAGTCGAATTGGAGATGTGCAGGAGCCCAAGTGTTCCAAGCAATCCAAGCTATTACAAAAACCGTAAGGTAAATCAGAAATTGTGGAGTACCAGTGAACCGAGCAATTCGCTCGGCCATAACGCCGGTAACTTCGGAATCCCAACGAGCTTTGCGAACTTTTCGGGCACGCTTATCAAGCGGTGTATCAAATTGTTTCGGCATTATTCACCCCCGCAGCGCGTTCGGCTAAATCTTCAGTTTCGGCATCGTGCGACTCGTTAACAGTTTGATCGAGTAGCTCTTCATCGTAATCACGCCAATGCTTCGGGAGCAAATGGTCAAGAACATCATCGACGGATACTGCGCCAACAAGTACCGAATCATCCACTACTGGCATTGCGGTTAAATTATATGTTGCCAAAATACGGGTAACTGTACCGATTTCATCGGTTGGATTAAGCGGTTCAAGATCGGTGTCGATAATCTTTCCGATCATTGTTGCGGGGGGTTCGCGTAAAGCCCGTTGAATATGAACTACGCCGAGGTAGCGCCCGGTTGGAGTTTCTAGCGGTGGTCGAGAAACAAAAATCATTGATGCAAGAGCTGGGGGAATATCTGCGCGCCGAGCATGAGCTAGGGCAGTTGCCACAGTTGCATCAGGGGGAAGGATAATCGGTTCGGTGGTCATCATACCGCCAGCAGTGCGATCACCGTAAGACATTAGTCGACGGACGTCTTCTGCTTCATCAGGTTCCATTCGGCTTAAGAGAATATCGGCTTGCGTCGATGGTAGGGCTCCAACAAGATCAGCGGCGTCGTCTGGCTGCATTACTTCTAGGATGTCTGCGGCTCGTTCTAGATCGAGACCAGCAACAATTGCAGTTCGATCTTCTTCACCAAGTTCTTCGAGAACATCAGCAAGACGCTCATCGCCAAGCTCATTTGCTACTGCAAGTACACGATTAATCGGTAAATCGCGGAGCGCATCAGCCACATCTTGGGCTTTTAAGCCTTCGAGCTGAGCAAGCAGGGAAGAAGCGCCTTGATCAGCGAGTTTGGTGTTCAATCCAAAGATTGCGCTAATTGGTACAACGCTGGCATTGCCAGCATCTTTCGAGCCACGTTGCATTCGTGCATAGACTTTGGTGAGTCGCCATTCACGCGCACGGGTTAGCTCAATTGCCACATCTTCAACGAGAGCTTTGCCGGAGCCATCTTTCATCGTGACCTCTCGGTCAAACATTTCACCAGCTACGAGAGTTTCTCCGGGGCGTTGTGAAAAACGCCGGATATTTACTAAACCGTTTGTAATAACCTGCCCATTTTCCATTGCAATAACGCGAGTTAATGGGAGAAATACGGTTCGTTTTCCCGCAACTTCAAGAACCAAGCCGACGGCGAGAGGGTCACCTTTAATCCGGAACATCACCACAAGATCGCGTACTTTTCCAACACGATCACCGATAGGGTCGAAAACATCAGTGCCTACGAGCCGGCCGACAAATACGGGGCTATTACCACTTGTAGTTTTTGCCATTTTCGTCCTTCTATTCTGGTATTCCGGGTGATACTGCTAGTTTGCGGCAATTATGCTTCTGATCTCAGGGATTCTTAGTTACTTTGACTTTCCGCAATCCAAGCTTCAATATCGGCAACTGTGCGCGGAATATCCTCTGAGAGTCGGACAGCGCCGTTGGCAGTAATTACAATATCGTCTTCAATTCGCACACCGATTCCCCGGAAACGTTGTGGAACTTTTAGATCATCTTCACGGAAGTAGAGACCTGGTTCAATTGTGAAAACCATTCCTTCTTCAAGTACTGCGTCTTGATAGAGTTCACGTTTTGCTTGCGCACAGTCGTGAACATCCAAACCAAGGTGATGTGAGGTTCCATGGGGCATCCAACGGCGATGCTGCTGGCCTTCAGGGCTTAATGATTCTGCAGCTGTTCCCGGGAGCATTCCCCAAGTTTCAAGGTATTTTGCAATAACTTCCATTGCAGCAGCGTGCAAGTCTCGGAAGCGCGCACCAGGTTCATTTGCCTTTGCAAAAGCTGCTTCTGCTGCTTCAAGGACTGCCTCATAGACTTCTCGTTGTGCCTCCGAGAATTTCCCGTTTACCGGTAAAGTTCGAGTGATATCTGCAGTGTAGAGGGAATCTACTTCTACGCCAGCATCAACAAGAATCAAATCTCCTTCACGTACTGGCCCGTCATTGCTAATCCAATGCAAAGTGTTGGCGTGATTACCTGATGCGGCGATAGTGTCGTAGCCAAGACCATTTCCTTCTTCGCGTGCCTTTGCTCCGAAAGCTCCTTCGACTACACGTTCTCCACGCCAATGATTAATCGCGCGCGGAAGGTTTCGCAAAATTTCTGTAAAACCTTCGCCGGTAATATTCACAGCCTTTTGTAATTCATTAATTTCCCAAGAGTCTTTCGTGAGACGAATTTCAGAGGCTGCGGCACTAAGCGCAAAATCTAATTCAGAAGCAGAAGTATTTAAGCCATTTTCTTGCCGTAATTCATTCACCAATGCGGTTATTTGTGAATCTGCTTCAGCAATTACGCGAATTTGAATTTGGTCTGGCCCTAAATCTTTGGCTAATTCATCACGGAGTGTGGAGATTGGGGAGACTTTCAAACCGGTGAGAGTAGCCATTTCTTGAGCTGATAGTCGAGCCCCAACCCAAAATTCACCGTGCCGCGAATCGGCATAAAATTCTTCGCTGCTACGAGAAGAACGTGGTTGGAAGTAGAGCACAGCTTCGTGCGTAGCAGAATTATTAGCAGCTTCTGTTTCAGTCACATTAAGTGGGTGGAGTACCAGAACAGCACCTGGTTCATCTTCTCCGCCAAGTCCAGTAAGATGCGAGAAAGCTGAATGAGCTCGGAAGCGATAGTCGGTATCATTCGAGCGAACTTGTAAATCACCTGCAGGGATTACTAGCCGTTGACCAATAAATTGCCGCCCGAGTCGATAGTGACGATTTGGCAAATAATCTGCAACTTCTGCACGAACCGGCCCAGCTGGACGGGCACCCCAGTCTTCACCCATAAATTCACGGAAAGCAGCGCCCTGTGGACGTTGAGTTCGATTATGGGCACGTTTTTCGAGTTCTTCTTTAAGTTGATCCTGATTTTCGCTCATGCCTCTAATTATTCCACTTTCTTTGGGCAACTCCTATTTAACTCAAATTACAAAGTAGGATTAGAGTATGCGTATTGACTTACATACCCATTCTGCTTGTTCTGATGGCACACAAACGCCTACAGAACTGATGGTTGCCGCGAGTTCTGCTGGGCTCGACGTCGTCGGTTTAACTGATCATGACACTATTTCGGGGTGGGATGAAGCTGCAGCAGCTGTTTCTGTAACTGGGGTGCAGCTAGTGCGGGGGATTGAGCTGACAACTCGCGATGATAATATGTCGGTGCATTTACTGGGATACTTATTTGACCCAGAGGCAGAAAAATTACGAAAGCATCGACAAAATTTGAAAAACTCGCGGTATGAGCGTGTTGCTAAAATGGTTGAGCTGATCGGAAAAGACTATCCAATCACAATCGAACAAATCGAGGAACGAGTTGGGGTAGGTGTTCCTTTAGGACGCCCACATATCGCTGATGAGTTGATTCGGATTGGTGTAATTAAAACCCGAGAAGAGGGATTTATGGGAATCCTTCGCCCAGGGTCGCCATATTATGTACGAAATTATTCACCATCAACGCTTGATGCGATTAGTTGGGTTAATGAGGCCGGCGGTAAAGCTGTGCTTGCTCATCCGCTCGGAATAAAGCGAGGTGGAGCGATAAAGTTTTCCCGATTCATGGAGTTCAAAGAGGCTGGTTTATTCGGGGTGGAAGTTGCGCATCGTGATAACGATAGAGCTCTCTTACCAGAATTAGAAAACCTGATTACTCGGCTTGATTTGGCACGGTTTGGTGCGAGTGACTACCATGGCTCAGGGAAACCGAACTTATTAGGTGAAAATACGACAAGTGAAGAAGTTTTAGCACTCTTGTGCGAGGGGAGCTTCTTGGAGGTAATTCGTCCGTGACTTTTGATTTAGCACTATTCGGCACTGCTTTTGCAACCTTGATTGTAATTATTGATCCGCCAGGAAATATGCCGATTTTTATGTCCTTGACTTCGCGGAATTCTGAACGCGATCGACGTCGCGCTGCGTTGAAATCGAATTTAATTGCAGCCGGAATTTTATTGGTCTTTGGATTTTTTGGCTATCAAGTTTTTGGCGCGCTTGGAATTACGACTCCGGCACTGCAAATTTCTGGCGGGCTATTGTTATTGTTGGTGGCTTTACAGCTTCTTACCGGTAAGGAAGAAGACCCCGGAGAAAGTTCTAATACACTTAACGCTGCAGTAGTTCCATTGGGAACACCGCTGCTTGCAGGCCCCGGAAGTATTGTTGCTTTCATGGTCTTGGTGGAAGAAGCTACGCCGGATATTGGCAAGGTAATTATTGTGACCGCAGCACTGTTTGTGGTGCTCTTTATCTCGTGGTTATCAATGCGATTTGCCTCGCCGATTATTAGGGTTTTGGGAGAGTCCGGCGTGATGCTCTTAACTCGTCTTTCCGGTATGCTTCTCGCAGCTATTGCAACGCAGCTGATCATTCGCGGTGTAATAGCAGTAGTCGGAGAGATGCAGTTTTAAGGAAATATAGTTTTGAGCTGTGAGAATTGGCAGCTCAAATGCGAGTAATTGGCAGTTTAACGCAAGTAATTGGCAGTTTAAGCTGTAAGTAACTCGCAGTGTAGTTATAAACCCGCAGTTTTAATCTATAGTTTTAATTCTGCGTCGTTGACGTGGGCGACGCTTTTCTCCAGATTCTTTCTCGGCCCTTGCTACTTGCTGTTTTTCTGTACCTTTTCCTGCTTGGAACCCGGTGTGTTTCCCCGCTTGAGCTCCTGTGCTTTGTGGATTTTTCTTTGAGGTATGAGAGTTTTGAGAGCTCTTTGAGGTTTTCCGACGCCGTGGACGACGTTTTCCCGTTTCTCCAAGATCCTCGAGCTTTTCTGCGCTTAGACCAGCGCGAGTGCGTTGTTCTCTTGGAAGTTTTCCGGTTACTTCAGGGCTGATATCAAGGTCAGCGTAAAGGTGTTCAGAAGTATGATAAGTTTCTACCGGTTCAGGGAAATTTAATCCAAGTTGGTTATTGATAACGGACCATTTTGGAGTGTCTTCCCAGTCGACAAAGGTAACTGCAGTGCCAGAGTTTCCAGCACGGCCGGTACGGCCAATGCGATGAAGATATGTTTTTTCGTCTTCCGGGCATTGATAGTTAATTACATGGGTGACGTTATCTACGTCAATTCCACGGGCTGCGACGTCAGTTGCAACTAGAACATCAATTTTTCCGTTTCGGAAAGCACGCAGAGCTTGTTCGCGTGCGCCTTGACCGAGATCTCCGTGCATTGCTCCTGCGGCAAATCCACGTGACTTTAACTCATCCACCAATTGTGCAGCACTTCGTTTAGTGCGGGTGAACACGATTGCGAGATCGCGATTTTTCGCTTGTAAAATTCGGGCGATAACTTCTGCCTTATTGAGCGAGTGGCAACGGTAGATTACTTGTTTCACTGTTTGCACAGTGGTTGTATCATCGTTTGGTTCTTGTGCCCGGATATGAGTAGGACGTGACATGTAGCGACGTGCCATTGCGATTACCGGACCCGGCATTGTTGCTGAGAAGAGCATTGTGTGGCGAGTTGCCGGAGTAGCGGCAAGAAGAGTTTCGACGTCTTCTAAGAATCCGAGATCGAGCATCTCATCGGCTTCATCAAGCACCACAGTTTTTGCGTGACTTAAATTTAAGTTTCGTTGTTTCTTGAGATCGATTAAGCGCCCTGGAGTACCAACGATAATTTCTGCCCCAGACTTCAATTCAGCAATCTGTGGTTCGTATGCAATTCCGCCGTATAGTTCAATAATTCGCAGTGAACGTTTTGCGGCTGCATCCCGGAGATCTCCAGCAACTTGTTTTGCTAACTCACGAGTTGGCACAATCACGAGAGCTTGGGGAAATCCTTTATCGGTAAATTCTTCCCAACCTTCTTCATTTGGGCCAATTACATTTTCGAGTAGCGGTAATCCAAATCCGAGAGTTTTTCCGGTCCCGGTCTTTGCTTGACCAATAATATCCGCACGTTTTAAAGCAATAGGGAGAGTTAAGGCTTGAATTGGAAAGGGGGTGGTGATTCCTTTTTCAGATAGTGCTTCCACAATTTCTGAAGAGAGCCCAAAATCTGCAAAAGTTTTTGTTTCAAGATTTAACTCAGCATCACTTTGAGAGATATCTGTGCCATTGTTAGAGGTGTTAGCATGGATGTTTTGAGAAATCGGAGCTTGTGCATTTTTGGTATTCACAATGCCTGATATTTTATTCATATCAGTTTGCTCCGAAACCAAATCCAACTCGGCGTTGTTCTTCTTTTGAAATGTGGATATAGCCAATGGATGTGTGCGGTACGAGAACTGTTGATTCGTCGGTATCAGTAAGTTCTAAAATTCCATTATTAAGGACTGCGTTATTTAATTTTTCGGCAAGCTCTGCTTGTGAAAGATTAAGATCTAGATAAAGTGGGGTCGCAGCATCACGAATGCCAATTGTAACTTTCATAAATTCTCCAAATACTAAGTTTTGATTACTGATAATTATCCTATCTTGCTTTGTAATCAGTTTTCCGAAGTCATTCAAAGATTGTGGCAATTATCCGCTATTGGAGAATATTTGCGCTAAGAACCCAGGGATTGTGAATCAGGAAAGCATATTTTAGGTTTACGTTCATGCGACTATGAAAATTTGAAAAGCTATTGTAATAAAATTAATTTGTTGAAAGCACTGATTTATCCCCGGTGGGTGCCGCTTATTTTCTTAGAAGGAGTTGCGTAAATGGAGTTAACTTTTATTGAATCTGCAGCGCAACAGATAGTGGGCGATGACTCGGCGCTTGGAGTTATCGGAGCGCCGAATTCCGGGAAAACTTCAACGATGTTTACCGCAATTAAAGAAGTGCTGGCAGTTAATCCAGATGCAAAAATAGCTATTTTGCATCCTAATCGGAAAGTTGCCGGGCGGATTCGGAATGAATTATCCCTTATGCTCGGTGGACTTTCTGGCAACATTAGGGTCCAGTCAATTAGTGCATTTGCATTTTCTATTTTGAGTATGGAAGCCCAGGAACGTGGGCGTGAACTCCCGAAACTTGTGACCGGGCCGGAATTAGACACGATTATTCGAGAGATTCTATCTGATTCTGAAAATAAGATCTTTACTAACTCTGAAGAAACAAAACTTAAATTTGAGTGGCTCTCAGAAGAAGTTGAATTATCAGATATTACTGATAATTCAGCGTTGCGTACTGAGTTTCGGGAGTTGATTACGCGAACTGCAGAGCTCGGATTAGATGCAGCTGCACTTGAAGATTTAGCTGTTGAATTTAACCAGCCAGTTTGGGCTGATGGTGCGCGGATGATTCGCGCTTATGAACGAGCTTTAGCAACTGCGGAAGGGTTAAATTCGTCAGCGGCCCAACAATTTGATCATGCGCGCATTATTACTGCTGCGACCACTGCTTTAAAGCGTAAATACCAAGATGATTCTGAATTTTTGATTAATCAATCGCAGCGCGATGAGTGGCATTGGGATTGGGTTTTTATTGATGATTTACAGAACGCGACTCTTTCAGTCCTTTCTTTATTAAAAGTTTTACAGAAAGACGGATCCCGGATTAGGTATTTTGCAAATCCAGACCAGGGTGTTGAATCTTATCGTGGGGGGATGGTGTGGCTGCCAAAAATTCTTAGTCGCCCGGAAAATCAAGGTGGTCTGGGGGCGCAAATACTTCAGCTTGATTCCAGTGAAAACTCTAGTGAAGAATACTTGCAGTTTCTGCGTCGTCTTGTGAGTGGAATCTATCCAGTTGGCTTCGGTGGGCAACGAAAGAGTTCCGCTGCTACTGACGGTGCTTCTGGTGAGGCTAGTAACGCCTCTGAGGGAATTTCAATTTCGGCACATATTTTCAAAAGTGAAGCTGAACGGATTCGTTATATTGCCGACGTGGTACAAAAATTACAAGTGGATAAAGGGGTCTCCCTTTCTGATATTGCAATTATTACTCGCGGAACTAGCAATCATCGACGTCTGGCAGAAAATTTTGCTGATCTTGGTGTGCGCGTGAAAAGTGATTCAATTAAACGTCCACTACGAGAAATTCCAATTATTCGTTCGCTGGTGCAATTGATTTTACTATCCCAAAAATTCAATGAATTATCGTTGGAAGAGCAACAAGAGTTTTCGACAACCTTAGCAATACCGGAAGACTTATCAGATGTTTTAGTGTCTGTGCTCTCTGGAGAAATTTTCCAGTTAACAGTAGGGCAGATTGATTTAATTCGTCGGCAACTCTGGTCACGATTCATCGTTGCCGGTAAATATGTTGACGAAAAGGAATTTTGGAAAGATTTTTTCACCGGAAAAATTAAAGAAGAGGATTTAAATGACTTTCCAGAATTGCAGAAACTAATTTCGCTGCTAAAGCTAGTTTCAACGGAGTTGAAATCTTCGCAAACTTCGGTATTTTCTTTATGGAATATTTGGGAAGGATTGCATCTTTCGCAGAAATTCCAAGAGCAAGCTTTAGGCTCAGATATGCAACTTGCCAAAGTGGCAAACGAGAATTTAGACGCATTGATTCAGTTGTTTGCAGTTGCAGAGCGAATGTCAAAGCGAAGTTCTGAGCCGGTAGGGCTCCTTGAATTAATTGAACGAGTTCTTGATCAAGATTTGGGGGAAGACACTGTAGCAAGACTTGGCTCTGCAGTGGAAGCAGTTGCATTAGTAACTCCTACAAATTCGGTTGGCTTACGCTGGAAGCATGTAATTATTTGGGACTTAGAAGAAGGAATTTGGCCAAATCTTCGCCTGCGGAATCCGATTTCTCATGTTCCTGAGCTTTCTTCAGTAATTTTGGAGAAAATCTTAGGTGCGGAAGAGCTTAAAGCTACGCAAAGTTATCAAGAAGTAATGAGTGATGAACTGCGGATGTTCCTACAAGCGGTTACGCGTGGCTCTGAAACTTTATTATTGACTGCGGTGGCAGATGAAAAGACGAATCCATCCGTGATTTTTGATTTCCTTGTGTCCCGGACAGATGAAATTAAAACAGGTCAGTTAAAGCTGCAAACAGTGGAAAATATGAATCTGATTCGCGACCCTTTGGTAGTTCTTGGGCAATTGCGAAAATTGAATGTTTTAAAAGATGCCTCAGATGAGTTCGAGCAAAAATTAGTCGACTATATTCAGCGAATTTTGGAATTGGTTAGTTTTATGCCAACCCCGAAGTTCCTTGATGAATTAGGTGTTTCTGATGATACGCCATTATTTGATGGAGAAGTGCGATTAAGCCCTTCGCGGTACCACAGCTGGAAGCAGTGTTCATTACGGCAAGTGTGGGATATGTTCGTGGGGAGTGGATCTAATAATCAATTTAGTTTGAACTTAGGAAATGTCGTGCATCGCTTCGCAGAAAAATATCCTGATGGAGCAAGCAGTGAAGAAGTTGATGCTTGGTTTAATAAATATTGGGGATTAATTTCTTACGAAGCGGATAAATTTGAATTAGTGAAACATGAGGAATTACTGCGAAAAGTGCTTCGACTCTGTAATGAGTATTTATTAAGCAGAGAAACTAAATCTTGGGTAGAAACTAGAGCAACATATCGTATCGAAGATGAATTTACAATCGCTGCTTTTGCTGATCGAATTGAATATGATGCGGAAACCGATAGCTTAACGATTATTGATTTTAAGACTTCAAAAAAGGCTCCTAATAATTCCGATATTGCAGACCATGGCCAGCTTTCTGTATATCAATACTTGGCACGAAAAGGTGCCTTTAAAGAACTTTCACTCCCGGTTATTCCCAAAAATGTTACTGCAGAATTAATTAATGTTCGAGAACTGCAAAAAGTTAAGATTCAAACTCAAGAAGAGCTCACTGCTGAACAGCTTGAGTTACTGGAAAATAATTTATTAACGATGGCAAAACAACTACGAGGCTCTGAGTTTAATCCTGCTCCTGGCACATATTGTCGTTCTTGTTCATATTCATCTTTGTGTCCTGCCGTTGATGGAAAGTTGGTATATTCCCGATGAAAGATATTACGTATTCTGACTTTGCAGCAATCTTCCAATTTCCTCCCACTGATGAACAAAAAGCAGTAATCATTAATGAAGATCCGGCAATGTTAATTACCGCCGGCGCAGGGGCTGGAAAAACTGCAACAATGAGCCAGCGAATTGCCTGGCAGGTAATCAAAGGTAATGTTGCCGCGCATCAGGTATTAGGTTTAACTTTTACAAATAAAGCGGCTGCAGAACTTGCCGAGAGAACCAATAAACAATTGAGGCTATGCCAAGCAAAATTAATTGACGAGCCAAAAGAATTAAGCTTCCTGCAAGCGCAACATGATCTGAGTAGACCAACTGTAAAGACGTATAACTCTTTTGCTTCAGAAATCGCCTCTTCTTATGCGATTTTAATTGGAGAAAATCCGAATGCTCGATTAATTACTGAAGCTGAACGTCGTGAAATTATTGCGAAGCTACTTGAAAATATCGAAGTTTTAGAAGGAGAGACTTTTCTTATTGGAGCTTCGTCGTCTTCTGATGCGGAAGATATTTCACCACAGTATGAAGCAAATGCGGAACTATTAGAAAACACCCCGGGAGCTTCAGACCTTGATTTAGCAGTTCCAAAAATAATTTTGACCAAGGAAGAATTCGAAATTCTTTCTGCCAGTGGTCAGAATTCTTTGGGGCAAAAGGTGGCAAGTCTTGCTTCGAAGATTATTGATAATAATCTTGATTTAGATAGATATCGTGAATATTTAGAACGTGAATTATCGTGCTTTGGGCAAGTGTCAGAAGGTGTGCGCGCAACATCTAAGTATTACGATAATCTTGATTTTTCTGACTCCTTAGTGACCCCAGATGATGTTAAAAAGACGGTTACGGAATTTAAGAAGCTCTTAAACAGTATGCGACTTAATTTAGTATTGCTAAAAATAGTTGCAGCTTATCTTGACTACAAAAAAAATCACGGTGTTATTGAGTTTGCGGACCAAGTTAGTTGGGCTTGCAGAATTTTAGAAGAAGTTCCAGAAGTTGCGGAAAAAATTCGCGCCCAATATAAAATGGTGCTTCTTGACGAGTATCAAGATACTTCAGTTACTCAAGCACGGATGTTGCGTATTGCTTTCCGCGGAATTCCGTATATTTGCGCCGTGGGAGATCCAATGCAGGCAATCTATGGATGGCGTGGGGCAAGTGCTAATGCGTTAAGTGACTTTATAACTGATTTTCAAGTAAAAGATACTGCACAACTAACGCTTTCAATCGCTTTTCGTAATTCAAAAAATATTTTGCAACTAGCAAACACATTAACCAAACCTTTACGGATAAAACCTCAGAAATTAAAACTTCCGACTCTCCAAGCAGCACCTAAATCACAGTCCGGAGAAGTGAAATATTTATATCGGAATCTTAAATCCGATTCTGATGAAGCTTTAGGGAAGATACTAAAAGAAATTACTGAACTAAAAGGGGAAAGCGGAGAATTATCTTCGGTTGCGATATTAGTTAGAACAAATCGGAGAGCATTAGAACTAGCAGAATCCTTATCTCAGGCTAAGGTTAGGCATGAAATTGTTGGAGGAGGGTTGCTGATTCAAACTCCTGAAATAAAAGCAATCCGATCCTTACTCACAGTTTGTGTGGATGATCAATCTCCGATTGCTGCACTATATGTATTTAATTTCTTCGGGATTTCTGCCCATGATTTACGTGCATTTTCAGAACTCCGCAGGTTGGATTATGCCCCCGATATTTTATCCCGAGAAGTACTAGGAATTGACGGATGGGACTTTCCAGAAACGAATTTAACTCAGTTGCTTCAATACTTCTCTGAAGATATTCAACGTTTTAAAAAAGCTTTGAAGATTGTGGAAGATAAAGAAGAAGCTAAAGAAAATGCTGGAAATAAGCAGCAGGATTCACGGAAAAAAATCGCAAAACTATCCGAAGAAGCTCGCTGGAGAATCGAATATCTACTTTTAGGGATAGCTCGCTTAAGAAAAATGCAGCAATCTAGTTTGCGTGAAGTTATTACTGAAGCCGCAAAAATTCTTCAATTGCAAGTCACTGCAGAATCACGAGCTTCTGGCGGAGCCACTATTCGGAGTGCAATTGAAGGTTTCAAACGTATGGGAGATGCATTTTCCGATCGTGATGGCGGATCTCTTGCAGCGTTCATAAAATGGCTTGAATTAGCTGAACAACATGATCGTGATGGAGTTGAACAAGCAGAAGATGCTCCAGCAGTTATTAATCTTGAAGAAGAAATAGTTGAAAAACCAGGTATTGTGCAAATCTTGACGATGCACGCAGCAAAAGGTTTGGAATGGGATTATGTGGTAATTCCAGATTTAGTTTCTGGAAAAATTGATTCAGATAGTGTGAAATCAGCAAAGCCATGGATGCGAGATGCAGAAGCGATACCTGATCAGTTAAGAGTCGATGCGATGCATATTCCACAATTCTCATTTGCTGACGTGGTAGATTCGATGCCTCCAGAATTAAAGCCAGGGGAGCAGAAAGTTTTCCTTGGGTATGAGCTTTCGCGCTATCAAAAGAAATTCATACAACATATCCAATCTGAACAACGCAGACTGCTTTATGTTGCTGCAACCAGACCAAAAAAGCAGTTAATTCTCACCTCCTATGCTTTCAATGAGCCAGAAGATATTTATCATGTGCTTGATTTGAAAGAAGGCATAATTGAACTGGCTGAAGAGATTCAGCTAGCTCAAGATAGTATTGCCCAAGGTGAGGAACCTGAGTGGAGTAACCTAAAGAAAAAGTTTAAGTTTATTCCACCTAGTGGGTATTTAAATGAAATAAAAAATGCCACCGAGTTCCCTCTGCTTGCAGATACAGGCAATGAGCCATCCCCTTTAAATCCAAGCTTTTTTAGTTGGTATCAAGATAAATTCGCATGGATTTTTACTGAGTTGGACACGAGGGAAATTACTTCCTTAGACGAATTGCAAAAAATATTAAAACATGAGGCTGCGACTAATCTGACAGAATTATCTTGGCCAGCGGGAAATTTACGAGGCATTGAAATTGTTCCCGGGAAGCGAAGTAATGAACTCTTCGATGAAAATATATCTGATTCAGAGTCAATCTCGGTTGGAGGAGTTGAATTAATATTTAACTCAGCAGAATATGTGTTGAACCAAGCCTTGATTGAGCATAATAATGTAGGGAATTTTGAACCCGAATATTTGACTGCCTCAAACGTGGTTAGTTTATTTAAAGATTCAGAAGAGTTTTTAAAAGAACAAATCAGACCTATGCCACGTAAGCCAATTGAAGCAGCCTATACTGGAACTGAAGTGCATGCAAAAATTGCAAGCCACTTTTCCGGGGTCCTTAAGCTTGACTTAGATGAATTAGAGGCATGGAATAAGACCGATCTCGATCTTGACGATGATGCAAATAAAGATTTAATGCAGGCACAAATTAATGAATTAATTAACCGCTTTGAAACATCTGAATTTGCCGAATTAGAACCAATTGCTATTGAAAAACCAATGGAATTTCTCTTAGCAGGCAAACCAATCCGATGCGTGATTGATGCTGTTTTCGACACCTCGAAAATTCCTGGTAGACGCAAAGTAACAATTGTTGACTGGAAAACAGGTCGTAAACCAACATCAGAACTGTTAGAAAGTCGTAAACTCCAATTAGCCCTGTACACTCATGCGTGGGCAAAAACTACCGGCACATCTCTCGATGATATTGAAGCAATTTTTTATTATCTCGGGGAGAAAGACCCTGACCAACGAGAGTTACAGACGGAATTAATCGCAGCAGCTGACTTAGAAAAATTACTGCAACAAAAATTGGAGTTTTTACAAACAGACGAGTAGCTCTTAAATACCGTTTAGAATGGTTTATTATTCATTGCGGATAATTGATGTCTTCAGCTTGCCGAAAGCAACAATTCCGATTATGAGTGTCAAAGCGCTGATGGATATTACTGCGATAACCCAAGTCGGTAAATTTATGCCGATACTAGCGTGACCATTTGAAAGATCTGCCGTCTCAGCAGCAGCTCCTAAATCGGCAGGGGGTTCGCCCGTAATATATAGTTCTCCATTCGGTGAAAGCCAGCCATTCTCATCCCAAATCGCATCTGGAGCGGGAGGATTATTTTTATAATCCTCCCAATCTTTCTTTTGCACAGTCCGAAGTTTTGCAACAGTTCCTGTTTCTCCGTCAAGAACTTTTCTAGCTTCCTGTGTTAAAGCAATTAAAGTTGTGTTATTCGGGGATAGAGCGTAGTAATCATTCATGCGAATTCCAGTGATAATCCGCATAGTGCTCGGCATTTTAGAAACAGCATTGATTAATTCAATGGAATCTTCTCCATATTCAGAAAAATTTCCGTCTTGATTAAGAATCATCAATGCATACGGTTTTCCATCTCTTTTTTTCAATTGAAATATATTTATCAGTAATTCGTGGAATATCTGAGAAATCCTCGAATTCTGTTTGGGCGTTAATCGTAGAACTATCACTATCCCTGTTTAGTAATAATATTTCGTAATGCAATGGGGTAGTGAACTCTACTTTTACTTCCTTCTTTAATACATCAACTTTGGCCTGTAGCTCTTATTTTGAATTTAAGGATTACCCTTCCCAAGTATGTCACTTGGAACTTTTTAGTTAACTTATTTAGCTATCACTTAGGACTTTAATGATTAAATTAGCTGCTGTCTGGAGCTTTTGTATTTCTTGGGAAAAATAGAAAAATAAGTCGGTTTACTAGCTTCTTATTCTGCGCTAAAAGTCGATCATTCTGCTTCTGCGCTAAAAGCCGATTATTCTGCGCTGAAAGCCGAGTCGGAACTATCTGCAGAGAAAGAGCTTGTTGCAGATAATGAAGTAATACTTGTTACGGCAGTTAATGCAGTAACCGCAGTTTTAGCGGTACTAGCAGTGTCTAAGTCAACTTCCCAAGTTGGCCCAGGAGCTAGTTCTGGATCAGCTTGAATTTCCTCTGCAAGATTTTCGAGCATTTCGGTAGCTTCCGCAATGATTCCAGAGTCACCGGTACGCACTCCGTGTAGTAGCCACCGTAAGATTGCTAATTCACTGTAAAGTACGATTCTCGTAACTAGATTCGGGTCAGACTCAATATCGAGAGCATTAGTGTAAGACTCGAGCGCGGCAGACAGAAGCTCAGGAGTGATATTCGTAGCTAACTGTGCAAAGTCAGCCGCGGGGTCTCCAATATGGGCTTGTCCAAAACCAAGAACACAGGAAATTTCCCCTTCAGACCAGAGTACATTTTCATCTGCAAAATCTCCGTGTACAAGGGTTGGAGAAAAAAGCCAAAGACTTTGATCATCAACCACCTGTTCCCAACGTCTCCGTAAAATTATTGGAACTTCGGCGGCGTCAATAGCTTCGATAATTTCTGAATGAATTCGATTCCGGATTTCAGTAACTGAATAATCTGGCATTCCAGAATTATTCAAAACCGTAGGTGAAAGATTATGGAGAGCCGCCAAACCACGCCCTAAAGCATGAGCTTCATTTAGGGAAAGATTTCCAAAGTATTTCGCCACACCGAAAGGGGCAGAGTACACCATTGCGCGACCGTTTTTCACTGGCGCAAATCCAGCTGGGCGCACGACGTCGAAAGGTAAATTCCCAGCTTGCAGCTGTGCGATTAATGCTGGTGCAAGAGCAGCTTCAGCTTCGAGCATCAATCCAGCATCGCTAGAACGAGGGCTCTTGATATACCAATTCCGTCCATTCGCATCTAAAACAGCTGAGATATAAAAACTTTCATTTTCGTGCACTGTTTCCCGAACGCCGACGATACTGACGTCACCGAGAGCTGTAACTACAAGAGCTGCGAGATGGAGAGAAGAATTATTCACTCTCTAAACATATCGATTCCAGAAATGAATAAAAGTTCCCACACCGTAAAAGAGTGAGTATCTACTGAAATTTTGGCCACGCTCCGGCTCCTTAAGAGAGGTAATATTTAGTCGTTATAAATGCCTCACAGTCCTCAGGTCTGACTACGTCTAAGCTTGGAATTGCCGTAAACTAATGAGTTGTGGCAATTGATTTTTCTCTTGAACTCGAAAAACTCCGTCGAACCTTTAATCAGATTAAAGTTGTTTCCGACGTCGATAAACTGCAAGCCCAGATTGTTGAGCTGACTGAGCAATCGAGTGCTCCGGATCTATGGGATGATCCGGATAAGGCCCAAACAGTTACTTCTAAACTTTCCCACGCCCAAAGCAAGCTTGAGAAGCTCGCTGAGATGGAGCAGCGAATCGACGACGTCGCCACTCTTGTTGATATGGCTCAGGAAGAAGCGATTACTGACGCCGAAATGGGCGCTGAATTATTAGCAGAAGCTGAAGCTGATTTTCACAAGACCCAAAAACTTTTAGCAGATTTAGAAGTAAAGACCTTACTTTCCGGGGAATACGATGAGCGCAACGCCGTCGTCACTATTCGTTCAGGTGCTGGTGGGGTGGAAGCTGCGGATTGGGCTCAAATGTTGCAGCGGATGTATCTTCGATGGGCTGAACGCCATGGATATCAAACCAAGGTTCTTGATACTTCCTATGCTGAAGAAGCAGGAATAAAATCCACTACTTTTGAAGTTAATGCGCCGTATGCTTACGGTACACTTTCCGTCGAGGCAGGGACTCATCGTTTAGTACGAATTTCCCCGTTCGATAATCAGTCGCGTCGGCAAACTTCTTTTGCGGCGGTAGAAGTAATCCCGCTGATTGAGACCACTGATCATATTGAAATTCCGGAATCAGATTTGAAGATTGATGTATTCCGTTCTTCAGGTCCTGGCGGGCAGTCTGTGAATACAACTGATTCTGCGGTGCGAATGACCCATTTGCCAACAGGTATTGTGGTTTCGATGCAGGATGAAAAGTCGCAGATTCAAAATCGGGCGGCAGCTTTACGAGTTTTGCAGTCTCGTTTATTGCAGCGTCAGCGTGAAGAAGAGAATGCAAAGAAGAAGGAGCTCGCCGGTGATGTGAAGGCATCGTGGGGAGATCAAATGCGTTCCTACGTTTTGCACCCATATCAGATGGTGAAAGATTTGCGCACAAATTACGAAGTCGGCCACGCGGAAGGCGTGTTCGATGGGGATTTAGATGGATTTATTGATGCGGGTATTCGCTGGCGGAATTCGCAAGAATCTGAGCAGGAAAACTAAGCTTTTCGGCGTGCCTAATAAAAAGTAATACAGAGCCAAATTAGGGTGGGATTGATTTATATCGTCTACCTGAAAATAGCATGATTACTTTTGAAAACGTTAGCAAGCTTTATGCGAAAGGCGCTTTACCAGCGCTTGATGGCGTAAGTGTAAATATTACTCGTGGTGACTTTGTCTTTTTGGTCGGAGCTTCCGGTTCTGGAAAGTCAACGATGCTTTCTTTGATTTCGCTGGAAGAACGTCCGACGGCTGGGAAAGTCTATGTGCTAGGAAAAGACCTTGCGGGAGTTTCAACTCGTCGTGCGCCTTTCTTGCGTCGAGAAATCGGGAATGTGTTTCAAGATTTCCGACTCCTTAATGAGAAGAATGTTTTTGAAAATGTAGCCTTGGCGATGCAGGTTCTGGGGAAACCGCGGCATGCAATTAAAAAAGAAGTGCCACGAGTTTTGGAATTAGTTGGTCTTGACGGAAAAGAAAAGCGTCGAATGTATGAGCTTTCTGGTGGCGAAAAGCAACGTGTAGCAATCGCTCGGGCGATGGTGAATCGTCCGAAGTTGCTTTTAGCTGATGAGCCGACTGGAAATCTAGACTTTGACACCGCGATTGGCATTATGGGTTTGTTAGATCGAATTAATCGTGAAGGCACAACTGTGGTTATGGCGACCCATGACCGAGCAATTGTGAATCAGCTGCGCAAGCGAGTGATTGAACTTGTGGATGGGCGAGTAGTTCGAGACCAAGAACGTGGCGAGTACGGAGGTGCACGCTAATGCGACTCTGGTTTATTATTACGCAGACTTTTAAAGGACTACGTTCGAATTTAGCGATGGTTTTCTCCGTCACGCTTGTAACTTTTGTTTCTTTATTATTTATCGGTGCGGCAATTTTGTTGCAGATGCAGATTAATAATCTGAAGAATGACTGGTACGACAAAGTTGAAGTTTCAGCTTTTATGTGTCCGCAAGATTCTTCACGTCCACAGTGCGCTGCTGGAGAAGCAACTCAAGAACAAATTGATGCAATTGATCAGTTCTTGAAGTCAGATGAAATGAAGAGTTATGTTGCTGAAGTTTTCTTTGAAACAAAAGCTGATGCACTGAAAGCTTTTCAGGAACAGATGAAGGACACTTCTTGGGTTGATACGATGACTGAAGATCAGATGCAGGCATCATATCGGGTGAAGTTAGTGAATCCGCAAGAATATCAAGTTGTGGCAGATGCTTTAGAAGGGCGTGACGGCGTCGAATCAGTTATTGATCAGCGTAAACAACTGGAACCACTTTTTGCGATGTTGAATCGGTTTACGCTTATTGCGGGTGGATTAGCGGCAGTAATGATTGTTACAGCGATGCTTTTGATTCCATCCACAATCCGACTTTCGGCAATGTTCCGACGTCGAGAAACTGAGATTATGCGCTATGTTGGTGCTTCCAATAAATTAATTCAGCTGCCATTCATTTTTGAAGGTGTGATTGCTTCACTCGTGGGGGCAGTGCTTGCAGTTGGAGCGCTTTGGGCAGTGGTGAAATTCTTTGTGCAGGATTGGTTCTCGACGGCGTGGATTCAGGTTGTGGGAACTTCGGATGTGTTCTTATTGGCTCCGATTTTACTTGCAGCGGCAATTGTGATTGCGATTCTGGCATCATTCTTCGCGCTGCGCAGGTACACTCGAGTTTAAGTTTATTAAATTTCGCGAGGTAGTAGAGATGAACTTTCGCAAGAAGAGCACAGGGTTAATTCTGACCGTAACGGTTGCGTTGGCAGGATTTTCTGCACTGCAGATGAACTCTGCGTTCGCGACGCAAGACCGTGACGAGTTAGTGAAGCGGCAACAGGAACAATCGCAACGCATTGGCAATCTGCGTTCTTCGCTTGAAGGTGTGGATTTGAACCTCCAGCAGACTTTTATTGAGCTTGAAGAAACTCGAGCAAAAATCCCAGCTGCAGAGGCTGCATTACTAGAAGCACAAAATGAGTTATCTGCAGCTAATCGTGAAGCTGAACAAAAAGCTGCATTGTTACAAGCTGCTGAAGATGAATTGGCTGGTATTGCTGCAGATAAAAAGGAAGCTCAAGACGGAGTTGAAAGTACTAAGAGTAGTCTTGGAGAACTTGCACGCTCAACGTATCGGGGAGAAACCGGACCGAGTGCTTTGGATTTAATTTTGGGTTCTGCCGATGCCCAAGAGTTTTTAAATTCATACCGAATTAATAATGCGATTACGAGAACTCAGACTGCTGCACTGACGATACATGAACAAGAAACTGCGACGATTTTGAATCGTGAAGCGCGGCAATCCGCTGTGCAGGCTGCTGTTGAACAATTAAAAGCAGAGGCAGATGAGTTAGTGGCGCGAAAGGAAGCAGCCACGGCACAAGCTGAGTCTGTGCGAAATGAATTGAATTCGTTAAAGGCACAGATGGAAGCGAAGTCAAAAGAATTAGAATCGCGTAAATCTGAATATGAGGCTTCGCTGGCGAATGCACAGAAGGAACACCAGTCAGTAACCGCTGAGATTGCAGCTCTTGATGCTGAGATTCGGCGAAAGGCGGAAGAGGAACGCCGTCGGTTAGAGGCGCAGCGCGCTCGTGAAGCTGAAGCGGCAAGGCGGGCTGGACAACAATCTACAACAACTACGGTTCCAACTACTCCAAGTACTGGAAGTTCCGGAAGTGGTAACTATGGGTCTGGAATGTTCGGAACCCCTGTGCCGAAACCATTAGTAATTACTTCTCCTTTTGGTTGGAGGAGTAGTCCTTTTGGGGGCCGTTCAGAGCTTCACGCGGGTGTTGATTTAAGAGCCCAGTGCGGAGTTCCACAGGTTGCGACAATGGATGGAACTGTTTATAAACTTGAGCGACAGACTCTAGGCGGGAATGTGCTCTGGATTAGTCACGGAATGCGAAATGGGGCAACCTGGATTACCCGCCATGCCCATTTATCGCAATTTAATGTGTCTACAGGGCAGCAAATTCGTAAAGGACAGGTTATTGGTTTGACCGGTAAAACTGGTATGGTTACTGGTTGCCATGTTCATTATGAAATTTGGAAGAATGGTACCCCGCTTAATCCGATGAGTTTCATGGGGTAAAGATTTAAATAGTTGAGGAGCTTCAATGGCTAAGAAAAAAGCCGAGCAGGTGAAGCTTACTCCTGCTCAAAAAGCGAAAGCGGAAGCTGACGCGAAGAAAACTATTGCTCGTAATAAAAAAGCGCTTCATGAATATCATATTGAAAAGAAATATGAGGCAGGCTTGGTTTTGTCAGGGACTGAAGTGAAAGCATTGCGAATGGGGCGTGCTTCGCTTACTGAAGCCTGGGTTGAGTTTGACCGTCATGGTGAGGCTTGGTTGATTGGATGTAATATTCCGATTTATGCGATGGGTTCGTGGACGAATCATAGTCCGACCCAGAAACGGAAATTGCTTTTACATCGTGATGAAATTTCAACTCTTGCGATTAAGGTGAAGGATAAGGGTGTAACCGTAGTTCCACTTGAGCTTTATTTTATTCGCGGGCGGGCAAAAGTGGAGATTGCTTTGGCTCGAGGTAAACAGGCTTGGGATAAGCGCGAAACTTTGAAGCGGAAACAAGATGAGCGGGAGACAGCGCGCGCTTTGTCTGATGCAGCAAAGCGGAAGCGTTA
>JAXFDG010000093.1:0-6729 GCA_034173665.1 Arcanobacterium sp. | reverse complement strand
ATTTTGGTGCAAGTTTCATCCACACTAACAAGCTCCATACATCAATAATGCAAGCTCATAAATAATAAGCCCAGAAAAGTAAGCTTGATTTTAATCAATCACACGCAAGTAAACTGGGCTTCCCCAGATTGCATGAATTTGGGTTCCCTGCGCTGGATTCAATGCTGAAACGGCCTTACCGTTACCGTAATAAATACCAACATGCCCCGGCCAATACATTAAATCTCCCGGACGAGCCTGCGAAGCAGGAACTTGCTTGTGTTTGAATGCTCCGTACTGCGCCCCACTGGTACGCGGTAAAGTAACTCCAAATTGACGGAAGACGTAACCAGTAAAGCCAGAACAATCCCATCCGGCAGTTGGTGAGGTTCCACCCCAAACATAGCGGGCACCAACAAACTGCGCAGCAAAGTTAACAATCTTTTGTCCAGAACCAGAGTTAGTTGTGGCTGCAGCTTTCGCAGCAGCCTCAGCCTTAGCCTTGGCTTCCGCTTCAGCCTTAGCCTTAGCAGCAGCCGCAGCTTTCGCCTTCGCCTCAGCATCCGCTTTCGCCTTGGCTTCCGCTTCAGCCTTAGCCTTAGCAGCAGCCGCAGCTTTCGCCTTCGCCTCAGCATCCGCTTTCGCCTTAGCTTCCGCTTCAGCCTTAGCCTTAGCATCAGCATCTGCCTTAGCTTGAGCTGCACGTTTTGCTTGTTCTGCAGCTGTAGCTTTCGCCGCAGCCTCTGCTTTCGCCTTGGCTTCCGCTTCTGCTTTCGCTTTCGCCGCTTCCTCTTCGCGCTGTTGCGCTTCTTTAATCAAACGTTCCTGAGCAGCTTTTGCTGCTTCAGCATCTGCATCATAAGTTGTAACCACAGGGGCAGGAGCAATTTCTACTGATGCAGCTTGTTGAGCTTGAGTAATAATCCGCTCTTGTTCTTTTGCTACTGTTTCTTGACGAGCTTGTTCAATCTTCGCAACTCGTTCACGTTCAGTAGCAACATCAGTATTGCGTTCACGCGCGAGTTCTACTACTAAAGCATCTCGTTTCTTCTGCGCATCTGTAAGTGCCTTCTCTACAGATTCAGCTCGTTCTTGAACTGTTGCACTGGCTGTCTCAGCTTCTTGCGCTAAATCAGCCTGTTTTTCAGAAGCTTCTTTTGCTTCACGAGCAAACTCTGCCGCAGCTACTTGGAATGCAATTAACTTTCCAATTTTTACTTCTGTACGGTCTGCCAAAGTATTAAATGCGTGCGCTGTCTTCGCTGCGTCTACAAAATTATCAGACCCTAAAAGTAATTCTGAGCCAGCGATGTGCCCCGCTTGATTTTGATACATTGCTTGCGCAATACTCGCAAGATCGGCTCTTGCATCAGCAACTCTAGCTTGCGCATCTTCAAGTTTTTGTTCAGCTTCAACTGCCGCATTAATCGATTCGAGCAGTTTCGCATGAGCTGTTAGTTCATTAGCTTTAGCTTTTGCTAAATCAGTTTGAATTGCTGAATTTTCAGCCGCTAATTTCGCTAACTCAAGTTCAATTTGATCAGCAGAAATTGCCGGTTCAGCATTTGCCACAACTGCTCCAGAGAGCAAGAGTCCAGCCGTTGCAAGAATTGCAACGGGTTTCTTCAGTGCTTTTCGCATATATTCCCTCTGAGTTTCTCGACAATTATGAAAATCTCATTCGAGCATACTCTACTTTTGTCACAAAAGAAACACCTTTAACAGATTTAACAAATTCCTCATTTTTTTGTTATAGAAACTTTTCCTTAAGTTCGCCCTAAGTCAATTCATCTATAAAACAAGAAAATCTACGATGCATAATAGACTTATGCAGGAACAACTTTGGCACCCAGATGAACTCGGCCCCGAATTTATTTTTCTTCAGCAAGAACTCCCTGCCGATGAACATGGCCCTCGGCAAGCAACATTAATTCATCACTTACCGAAGCTAAATACTGAAAACTTAAATAATTTTGTTGCCAAAAGAATTCACACTCCCCAGGCTGAAAGCACACACAAGTCTGTCAATAATTCATCTCAGAATAATGCTCTTGGCCAGCATCAGACCTCGGGACAACGCGAGACCTCGGGGAAAAATAACATCCAGGACCCGAATAACCTCTCCGAAAAACTCCCTAAATTTGCTCTGCTTGCAGTGCACGGATGGAACGACTACTTTTACCAAGCTGAGTTTGCACGTTTTATCACAGAACTTGGTGGGTCTTTCTATGCCCTAGACCTATCTCGATATGGAAGATCTCATCGCGAAGATGAACTTCTCGGATTCACAACTGATCTTGGAAGTTATGACGCTGACTTCCGTTTTGGGCTCGACACCATTCGCGAAATTCACGGTTCAGATATTCCGATTGTGCTGTACGGACATTCCACAGGAGGCCTCTCAACCACTTTGTGGGCTTCTGAAAATTCTTCAGAAATCTCTGGCTTGATTCTCAATTCTCCTTGGTTTGGGATTCCTCATGGTCTCGTTTATGACTTTTTGTTTTATCCACTAGTGCGACTTGCAGCAAAAGTTTCCCCAACCACGGTAATCCCAATGGAAGATCTCGGCCTATACTATCGAACTGGTCAGGGGAACCACTTGAATACTCCCGGCGCAAAATTAGAGGAAGACCCACAACAAGATCCGTTCTACACAACGGGATGGAATCCTAATCCAGAGTTCCGTCGGAACCCGAGCTTTCCGGTTCGCACTGGCTGGTTAAGTGCGATTTGGCAAGGGCAGGAACAGCTACGAAGTGGCCTGAACGTCACCGTTCCTGTACTTACATTAACCTCAGATAAACACTTCACTTCTCGTGAATGGGACGATCAACTCTTGGAAGCCGATTCTGTGCTTGACGTAGAAAAAATTTGGGATCTAGCGCGTCTTGTTGGGCCTGATGTGGAAATCCATCGAATCCATAATGGCGTCCACGATCTTGTTCTTTCTCGCGCGAGCGCCCGCAAAAACGTATATTCCGTTATCGAAACTTGGCTAAAAGAGAAACAACTGCTTAATAAGTAAGTCAGAAACCAAATACTTAACAATCAACTTAGAAACTAAAATTAACAGAAGTATTGTGAGTTCAAAATATTGGAAGTTCAGGAAGAAACAAGCAATAACTCTGCCAAATGCATTCCATTTTTCCCAGCTAGTTGTTGCGCTTGAGTGCGGCACGAAAAACCATCAGCTAGATATATTGCCGACGGCGAGGCCTCACGTAACGCTGGGAGTAAAGAATTCTCAGCTACTTTTACTGAAGTTTCATAATGCCCTTGTTCCATCCCGAAGTTTCCAGCAAGCCCGCAACAGCCAGAAAGTTTTCGCACCTTTGCTCCGGTTGCAGCAAGTAACTTTTCATCTGTTTCCCAGCCCATCACTGCATAGTGGTGACAATGTGGTTGAGCAATTACTTCCACCCCTGTTAAATCTGGCAATTTTAGCTCTTCCGGCCCAAATTCAGGATGAATGAGCAATTCTGCCAAAGTAAATACCGCTCGGGAAACAACCTTTGACCGATTATCGTCCGGCAATAAATCAAGCAAATCATCACGGAGCACAGCCGTGCAAGAAGGTTCTACCCCAACAATTGGAATACCAGATGCGGCAAAAGGCGCTAACACTTCTAAAAGTTGGGTTAGTTTCTTTTTCGCTGTTTCTAATTGCCCTGTAGTTATCCAAGTCAACCCACAACAGGCAGTTTCCGGTGGAATGATTACCGTATAACCATGACGCTGTAAAAGCTCAACCAAAGCCTGAGCCCCACGAGTATCTAAAGTTTCAGAAAATGAATCAGCCCAAAGAAGCACATATTTCCGCTGCTCAGTTTGATGTGAAAGACATTTAGCTTCATCCTGAAGATCTTTCATTTCATCTTGGTAATTTAAGTCTTGTCGTAAGAGTTTATTAATGTTTTTCGTTTTCCGGAATGGCACTTCCGCAAATTTTGGCATCTTTCGCCGTCGATCAATTCCTGCCATGGAAAAAACTGTTTTCCGAATGAAATTAGATTTCATCATAAAATTGCTGAATTTAGCACCCCCGGGAATCGTCTGAACTATCCTTGCAAGGGTTGGCAAATTCCCTAATAAGTAATGCGTTCGCGGACGAAGTTTTCCTTTGTACCGACGATAAAGGAACTCAGACTTATATCGCGCTACGTCTACGCCGGTTGGGCAATCTGCCGAACAAGCTTTGCAACTTAAACAGAGCTCAAGAGAATCTTGCACCGCCGTATCAGAAAACCCTTTTAGCAATCCCGAAGTCTGCGTAAGCTCTTGCAATACCCGCATTCGTCCACGAGTTACATGTTGTTCTTCTTTTGTCGCCTGATAGCTCGGACACATAAAGAATCCCACATCTAACCTATCAGCACGACAATTCCCCACTCCGGTACATCGATGCACAGCTTTCGTGAAATCTCCAGAATCTTCCTGAAAATGGAAACCTCCCGCATACTTAATTACTTTCGCTTGTGGACGCCGTAAATCACGATCAATTTCTTTGGGATCAACTAAAACTCCTGGATTCAAAATCTTATCTGGATCAAAAATTCCTTTTACTTGAGCAAATAAATCTAGGATTTCTGATGGATACATCCGAGAAAGCAGTTCAGATCGAGCTCGGCCATCTCCATGCTCTCCAGATAAAGATCCACCAAACTTTACTGCTAAATCAGTTGCCTGCTCCATGAATTCACGAAATACTGGAACTCCCGTCGCAGAATCTAATGGAAAATCAATCCGAACATGCATGCATCCATCACCAAAGTGGCCATACATCAATCCATCAAGATTCATCCTCGCCATTAGCCCTTGCAATTGGCGTAAGTACTCACCGAGATGTTCAGGCGGAACTGCCGAATCTTCCCATCCTGGCCAAGCCGCATTTCCAGACGGCGTTTTCCCTCCAAGCCCCGCACCATCAGCACGAATTCGCCACAGCTGTGTGGCTTTAGCTCCCGCTGGAAGAATTAGCACTTCCGCAGTATTTGCCGCTACTGCAAGATTCTTTGCACGTTGCGGAACTAACTCTGGATCTTCCCCAGGCAAAGCACCGACTTCAATAAAAAGCCATCCCCCACCAGCAGGAAGTTCTGGAACACTCCCTTTAGCCTTCCGTACAGCCTCAACTAATTTTGCATCCAGCCCTTCAACTGCCAGTGGAGCAAATTTAAGTAAATTTGGCACATCGTCAGCTGCTGTCGGCATATCTGAATACCCCAAAACAACTAACATTGGTTTCTGGGCAATAGGAACAAGCTTTATTCGAGCCCGCAAAATAACCGCCAATGTTCCCTCTGAACCAACTAAAAAGCGCGCTAAATTTTCTCCATTTTCCGGCAGCAAATGCTCGAGAGAATACCCTGAGACTTGCCTTGAAAACCTCCCGAACCCAACCCGGATTTGCGCTAGATTTTCTTGCACTAAAGCGCGTAAAGATGAACCTAAATCAGTAATTGCGGCAGAATTCTGTGCCCCAAAAGCATCAGCACTCACGAGCGAATTCTCGCCAAACATCCCCTGTTTTGCAATAAAAACTCTTCCCTGGCCATCAACGCATTCAAGCTCAATCACATTATCTGCAGTTCTTCCCCAAGCCACAGCATGAGGACCACAAGCATTGTTGCCAATCATACCGCCGAAAGTTGCTCTATTTTGGGTAGAAGGATCCGGTCCAAAGCGCAACCCAAAATGCTGGGCCGCGGTCTGTAATTCAGAAAGAACCACACCGGGTTCAATTAATGCAGTCTGCGTCTCCGGGTCAATCTCCAAAATCCGGTTCATATGGCGCGAAAAATCAAGCACAACTCCAGAACCAATTGCATTCCCCGCAACTGAAGTGCCTGCACCACGCGAAGTAAGCGGAACTTGGAACTCTCGGCAAAGCTGCAAAACGTCAATTACGTCTTGTGCGTTTCGGGGAAACACAACCGCACTTGGCACTACTCGATAATTAGATGCATCAGTAGCGTATTCTGACCGCGCCCGAAGAGAAAAATCAACATTTCCGGGCACCGCTAAAGAAAGCTCGCGGATAAAATCAGCTGGTACCGCTGGGAGTTTCGCAGTAGTCACAGTGCACCTCGTTGTAGGTGGAATACTTATCTCAATCCTACTCGGGTAACTTTCAAATTTTCAGAATCGTTCACACTATTAACGCGCTAGTGTCCACAATGCTGACACAGCCTACTTCTTCGCGAAGAAACATCCAGCACAACTAATCTTCGCCTCCACTGTCTGCGCCCCATTCGGCCCGCAAGCTCCTGTTCCTCCAGCGCATAGCGAATTAGCTGAATCGGTTTTCCCGATCCGCTCCAAATGCTCCAACATTACTTGTACAAATATTTCTGAAACTTGCGCTTTTCGCGCTACTTCAATGATTGTTAATCCTTGCTCAAGTAATCCAAGCACCACCGCAGTGCGCGATTCTTTCATTTGCATTTTGTGCGCGATTCTTTCATTTACACCCTGTTCGAGCGCCCCACGTCAATTCATGAAACTATCTCAATAAGTTCAAAGAATTAACGAACCAATCTGGAACACAGCAACTGCCAGAATCCAAGCCACCGCAAGCTGCACAACAACCGCTATCGTGGCAGTCTTTCCTCCAATGAGTCGCACCTGTTCCCCTACGGTTGCCAAACATGGAGTGTAGCTTAATACGAATACGAGGAATGCAATCGCTGCTAATCCAGCATATTCTGCACCTGCAGTCTTCGTGAAAGTATCAGTCATTAATTCTGG
>JAXFDG010000092.1:0-2716 GCA_034173665.1 Arcanobacterium sp. | reverse complement strand
GCCTACGTCGATAACTTCGTCAACACGCGGATCAGCTTCAAGGTCCTTCTTTAGAATTTCTTTGTATTCATAACCGGCGATATCGGCGGCTACCACGACGCGAATTCCCATTAAATTTCCCTTCAACTTGGATGTTGCTTTGTGAAAATCAACTTTGGTGATTGTGCGTAGATGTACGAGCACCATTGCTGATTTCTTAGTGTTAATCGTAACAGTGAGGCTGTGCATTTTAACAACTTCGACCCACTGCACAATTTCCCAATGGTGCAAACATTTTTTGAGAAATATCTAGCACCACGCAATATCACTAGGTTTTGAGCCAAAAAGCGAGCCGCATCACGTTTTAATACAGAAATGTTTTGTAACATTTAACTAAGATTTGTAACATATAGATGTTAATTTCTTTGAGTGATTTAAGGGGTTCTCATGAACAAAACTTTACGTTCAAACCCAGGGGATCGAAACTCCCTAAATAATTCTGCGAACACTTCCCCCGGTGCACGCCGAAAACAAATTATGAACCACCTAATTCGATATGGTTCTACTAATATCGAAGATCTCGCAGAGAAACTAGGAGTTTCTCGAATGACTATCTATCGCGATATCTCCACCCTTGAAGCTAACAGTCTTTTAATTAGACGACGCGGCGAAGTCACACCAACCCAACAATCCCTCAGCGAATCCACCTCAACAGTTCGCACCCAAACAAACCTGAAAGAAAAGGCCTCCATTGGAGCGGCAGCTCAAGCACACATTCGTCATTGCAAAACATTACTCTTGGACGATTCTTCAACAAATCTCGCACTTCTTGATTACATCCCGCAACTACTCCCCCTGACCATCGTCACGAACTCACAATTTATTGCCGACGAAGTGAAGAAGATTCATGGTGCCCATCTAGTTTTACTCGGGGGAGAATATGTCGATTGGGCCGATTCTTACTTCGGGGACCTCACAATCCGCTCCCTACAAGGAATTCGCGTGGATGCTTGCGTAATGTCAAATAACGCTATCGCTCACGGAAAGTGTTACCACCCAGATGAGCGCGTAGCACAGCTAAAGCGTGCAATGATGCGAGCTGCGCATATGAATATCCTCTTAGCTGATAATTCCAAGTTCGGCCGTTCAGCCTTCTACGAAGTTTCAAAAGTAACAGATTTTGATTTGTTAATCACCGACGCCGACACCCCAGAGACCGTTCTTCAAGCCCTACGTAAATCCGGAATGGAAATCGAGGTTGCCGCTTCGCTGGCTTAAAATCTAAACTCTACTTTTATTCAAAAATAAGTAGATATATAGGGCGGGAATCAAAACTGTAAAGTTTTGATTCCCGCCCTATATTAAAAGTTCAAGACCGAGAGAATTAAGCAATAAAACAACTCTCAGCTCGCCTTAAACTCAGCTCTCGTGAAAGCCTTAATTTTACAGCTCTGGGAAGTTCTGAACTCAGCCCTCGCGGAACATGATTCCGAAGGAGCCGCGTGGGTAAACCCAACTCAAAACACCCTCAGGAGCAACTGCAAGACAGGTACCACATTCAAGGCAGGCCGCATATTCAACTTCTACCGAACCGTCTTCATTAGTTGAGTACACATGGGCTGGGCAAACCTTCTCCAAGATCGGTCCAGCATTAAGCTGCTTCGCCAACTCTTGGTTCACTTCAATATGCGACTCTTCTTCGTCCAAGTTGTATGTGTTACCAGCAAGACGAGCAGGTACTGAATCAAGATACTTTGCCATTGATTCTTCCTTTCTTTAGAGCGAACGAATCGCTTTGAGACCATCACGCATAACAGTGGTCATCTTGATGCCAGAAGACTTCAAAGCACCAAGAGCAACCTTTACCAGACGCTTCCGCGGAGTTAAATCATGATTAAAGACTCCATAGAAAACATCTGCCGCAAGCTTTCCATACGCTCCGTACATCCGCTCAGTTTCAAGGAACTTTGGAGTTGGCTCGTAAGTCTTCATGTCTGCACCCACGAATGATTCATCCAGATACTTCTTGTAACGATCCATTGCAGTTTGTGAGAAATCGCCAGCGTCTAACGCTTCAACTACCGTCTTTGCAGCAGCAAGCGCTGAACCGGCAGCCAAATCCATACCCCGAATAGTAAGACCCGTATTCAAAGTAAAGCCAGCAGCATCACCCACCAAAATCAAACCCGGACGGGTTAAATCTTGCTTTACCATTGCCGGACCATCTTCGATAGTTAAATGGCAACCATATTCAAGCAATTCGCCGTCTTCAAGCAGCGGAGCAACCGCCGGGTGCGCAAGAAGATGATCGTGAATATCTGAAGAAGACTTCCCCGACTTCACTAAATCATCAAGGCGGAGTACCACGCCAAGAGAAATTGAATCAGTGTTGGTGTACATAAACGCACCGCCAGCAACGCCTTCAGTACAATCACCAACCATTGCGTAGGCAACACCATCGTTTTCGCGAACATTAAATCGATCTTCCAAAACCTTCTTTGGTAGACCAATTACCGACTTCACGCCAACAGCAAGATGCTTTTGTGGTTCTTTCGTGCGAATTCCTGCTTCACGCGCAATAAATGAATTAACGCCGTCAGCCGCAATCACAACATGTGCACGAAGTTCATCTTCACCTGCGGAGATACCAACAACTGCGCCATTCTCCTGAAGTAGGCGATCCACTTTCACGCCAGGCATTACAGTAACGCCAACTTCTTCGCACTGTTCAATTAAC
>JAXFDG010000091.1:0-3629 GCA_034173665.1 Arcanobacterium sp. | reverse complement strand
GCAATTTATTGGGCTGCAGGCAAAGAAGACGAATTTGCTGAAAATTGGATTTGTGATAATCCGGCGATCGAAGTTGCCTACTATCCACAAAGCGGCTTATTACTTGCTGCGAATTGTGATGAAATTGAGGCTGCAGGTGTTATTACCGACGGCGAGCGAGAAATCACTGTGGAGATTGGTCCACTTCGAGCACAGTGGATTGAGCTCTAACTGGCAGGAACTTAATGATGGAAAGCGATGCCTGATTTTCCAAGGAAAATCAGGCATCGACCCTGCTTGGAATTGTAAATAAGTGTGAAAAACTCTGGAGAAAATATTTACTTAAAGGATAATGTGAGCTATCCTATATAACGTCGTGATGAAACATGGGCAATGAATGCTCATTATCGCACTGATTCTTTCCGTGATTGAGCGGGAAAGAGATACTCAAAGGAGAGGAAAATTCATGAAGACACTACGTAAGGGATCTGCAATTGCTGTAGTTGCAGCAGCAGCTCTTGCACTTGGTGCTTGTTCCAAAGGCACTTCAACAAGCGAATCAACAACCGATAGCGAGACCACAGAGAAGGTAGAGATTAGCTACGTTCACCGTCTTCCAAACGCTGATGGTGTTGATGCACTTGTGAAGAAGTGGAATGAGGAGAATCCAAATATTCAGGTCAAGGCTGAAAAGTTCCCAGGCGAAGCTAAGGACTTTATGCCACAGCTAAAGCAGAATGTTGCTGATGGTACTGCTGCATGTTTGGCTCAGGTTGGTTACGCAGAGCTTCCAAATGCATTCGTTGATGGCATTCTCGAAGATGTTACCGCTCATGTAACCGATGCAGATAAGGAAACCTACAAGGGCACCATCGATTTGATGAAGATCGGTGAATCTTTCTATGGTATTCCACAGGATAACGGTCCACTTGTTTACCTCTACGACAAGGCAGCTTTTGAAGCTCTTGGCTTGACCGTTCCAACCACCGCTGCAGAATTTATCGAAACTGCTAAGAAGGCAGCAGCAGCTGGTAAGTACATCGTTTCCTACCAGACCGATGAAATCGGTAATATGTTCGGCGGTCTTGCAGCAGCTGCAGGCGGCGCTTGGTACGGTGGCGATACTGAAGGCTTTACCGTAAATGTACTCGACAAGGGTACTGAAGCTTTGGCAGATTTCTGGCAGCAGATTCTTGACGCTAAGGCAGCTTCAGTAGTTGCTCGTTGGGATGCAACCCAGTTCGATGCAGCAATCAAGGAAGGTAAGCTTATCGGTACCTTTGCAGCTGGTTGGGAAGCAGGTTTGATTCCTGATCTCGTATTCGGTATCAACAAGGATAACGTTCAGGATGGTACCTGGGCAGCAGCTCTTCTTCCAGACTTCGGTGCTGGCCAGCTTTCCGGCCCAGACGGTGGTTCTGGTGTAGCAGTTGTTAAGGGTTGTGCACACCCAGCAGAAGCAATGAAGTTCAACTCCTGGTTCAATGATCAGGTAGATGCACTTGCAGGCGAGCAGGGTCTTGTTCCAGCTTCCACCACTCCTGCAGCAACCCCAGAATTCGTTAAGAAGTTCTACGGTGGTCAGGATGTATACGAGCTTCTTGCAGAAGCTAACGGCAAGATGGCTCCAGTAGCATTCATCCCAGGTTGGTCTGAAGTTACCACCGCAATGGTAACCACCGGTGCTGATGTAACTTCCGGTGCTAAGAAGGTTATCGATATCTTCAAGGCAGCAGATGAAACCTCCAAGACCGTACTTGAAAAGGGTGGATTCACCGTTAAGTAATGATTTCTGAGTGATTCAAAAATCATTTCGTGAAATGGGTGCCTACCTACTTCCTGGTAGGTAGGCACCCATTTTCTATGGCTAATTAATTTAGTAGAATATGCTGCTTCCGCGCGTGGCACTACTAATTTCTGCACACTGATGTGCAAGGCAGCAAGCTTTTATTCGCGCTCCAAAATTAACCTAGGAAAATCATGACGACTCAAACATCAACCGCAATTCCCAATGTTGAGATTCCGGTTCCGAGTTCATCGGCAAAGGTATCGAAACGCAAAATGGGTAAGCGTGAAAAGCATGACGCAATCACTGGCTGGATGTTCATGCTGCCGTTCGCGTTAATGTACTTGCTAGTATTCTTAATTCCAATTGCTGTAGCGATTTATTCGAGTTTCTTTGCAGAAAAAGCCTCTGGCGGTGGCTTGCTGAGCGTCAAGGAATCAACATTTGTTGGATTTGGTAACTATGCAGATGTTATCTTCCGATCCAACTTCTGGTCCGGGATTGGCCGAGTGATGGCATATACCGCAATTCAGGTGCCAGTAATGATTCTTGGAGCATTAGCACTTGCCCTTGTTCTTGATTCGCTGCTAGTGCGCCGCGGAACTGTTTTCCGGATTGGCTACTTTCTCCCGTTCGCAATTCCTGGTTTGATTGGTGCGATTGTTTGGAACTACCTCTACTCAAAGGGAATGTCTCCAATTGTGTCTGTATTAGAAACACTTGGGGTTGATATGAGTAGCCCAACTTATTCCAATCTCAGTATTTTCCAAGATCAGAGCCTGATTATTTTCTCCATGGCCAATATTACGACTTGGACCTTTACTGGCTACAATATGTTGATTTTCTTAGCTGCATTGCAAGCTATTCCACATGATTTATATGAAGCTGCACGGCTCGATGGTGCAACCGGGTTCCAGATTGTTACCAAGATTAAGATTCCAATGGTCCGTGGTGCGGCACTATTAGCAGTGTTACTTTCGATTGTTGGTACAATCCAAATCTTTAATGAACCTCAGGTAATGCAAATTGCGGCTACGTGGATGCCGCAAGATTATACCCCGATGATGATGGCATATAACACGATGCGCGACGGCGTTACTGGAATGATTCGTGGTGACGGCCCAGCTGCAGCGGTTTCTGTAATGATGGCTCTAGTGGCAGGGGTGCTGGCCTTAATCTACTTACTCGTTGATCGAAAGGTAGGTGGCGAAGACTGATGGCAAAAACAAAAGTTGCAGTGACTGCAGAAGGTCTTGAGTATCGTCCGTCAATTGACGGCGTGCAATCTCGTTCGATGCTTCCTTCAAAGATGGCTCGAACAATTACTCTGACCATTTTGATTATTACGCTTATCTACTTCATCTTGCCGATTTTCTGGCTGATTATTTCTTCCACGAAGACCCATAGTGAAATGATTGGCACGAGTGCTATCGGGTCGCTATGGTTCTCAGTTCCACTAAGCGAACTCCCGGACTCAATTGCTCGTACTTATGGCAATTTGATGGGGCCAAAGGTTTCCAATGGAATGTACTGGCATTGGGTTGGGAACTCTCTGCTTTACTCCACACTTGCTGGTGTTATCGGCACAATTGTTTCGGTTATGGCAGGTTACGCTTTAGCAAAGTTTAAGTTCCCTGGAATGAATGTGTCACTTGGCGTGGTGATGGCTGGATTATTAATGCCAGCAGCACTACTTGCAATTCCAATGTACGTGGTATTCAACAACCTTGGAGTAAGCCATTCGATTTGGGCAATTATTATTCCGTGTGCGGTAAGCCCGTTTGGAATGTTCCTTGGGCGCGTATATGCCACGTCGTCGGTTCCAACTGAATTAATTGAAGCTGCGCGTATCGACGGCGCGGGT
>JAXFDG010000090.1:0-2071 GCA_034173665.1 Arcanobacterium sp. | reverse complement strand
TCTCGTGAACCTTGGTCTTTCATATGACTTATTTACTCGTACTACCACCGCCAATCATTACCACGTAGTGCAGCAACTTTTTGTAGGTTGCCGCGATAATGGATACATGATTGTGGAGGAAACACCAGTAGCAATTGATCCGAAAACTGGTAATACTCTGCCAGATCGCTATATTGAAGGCACTTGCCCGCACTGTGGTGATGGTTCAGCCCGTGGCGACCAGTGCGATAACTGCGGTAAACAGCTTGATCCACAAGAGTTGATTAATCCGGTTTCGAAGGTTTCAGGGCTTGCGCCTGAATTCAAGACTACCGAGCATTACTTCCTCGATTTGCCAGCACTTGCAGAGCGTCTTGGAACCTGGCTTGATCAGGTTGAAGAATCCGGGAAATGGCGTCCGAATGTTATTTCTTTTTCCAAACATCTCTTAGAAGATGTTCGCCCGCGTGCAATGAGTCGGGATATTTCTTGGGGAATTCCAGTTCCCGGTTGGGAAGAGTTCCCGAACAAGCGTCTCTATGTTTGGTTTGATGCAGTTATTGGGTATCTTTCCGCATCGATTGAATGGGCTCGTCGTCAGGAACTTGCCGGCAAGGGCAGTGCTGAAGACTGGAAGCAATGGTGGCAAGATCCTGCTGCACTTTCTTACTACTTTATGGGGAAAGATAATATCGTTTTCCACTCACAAATCTGGCCAGCAGAACTTCTTGCGTATAACGGTGAAGGTGCGAAGGGTGGCACAACTCATGAGCTTGGAACTTTGAATTTACCAACTCAGGTTGTGGCTTCAGAATTTTTGACCATGGAGGGTAAGCAATTCTCCTCTTCTCGCGGTGTGGTGATTTATGTGCGTGATGTGCTTTCGCGATACCAACCAGATGCTTTACGTTACTTTATTTCAATTGCCGGTCCAGAAAGCTCTGACTCTGATTTCACTTGGGAAGAGTTTGTTCGCCGGAATAATTCTGAGCTTGTAGCAGCTTGGGGCAATTTGGTGAACCGCACGGCAGCAATGATTGCAAAGAATTTCGGGGAGATTCCAACCCCTGGAGAGTTGGAAGAAATTGATCGAGAATTACTTTCGGCAGTGCAATCAGGTTTTGAAGTAGTTGGCTCTTTGATTTCTGAGCATAAGCAACGCGCGGCGCTTTCTGAGATTATGCGTCTTGTGGGAGAAGCAAATGCTTATGTTTCACGCACTGAGCCGTTTAAGATGAAAGACGAATCGTTGCGGGAGCGTCTTGCAACGGTTTTGCATACTTTGATTCAATGTGTGCAAGATTTGAATACGATGATGAGCGTATTTTTGCCACATTCTGCTAATGCGATTGATGTTGTGCTTGGTGGGGCTGGAACTGTTGCTCCAATGCCGCAGCTTGTGGAGACGGAAGATTTGGATAACGGGCACCCGTTCCCGATTATTACTGGGGATTACAGTTCGGCACCGAAGTGGGAGCATCGTCCAGTATTGCCGGGGACTCCAATCGAAAAGCCAAAGCCGGTGTTCCAGAAGCTAGATGAATCAGTAATTGCCGAAGAATTAGAGCGGTTGGGCATTGGGAACGAGTAAAAAGAAACGGTTTGTACCTGAGATTGGGCAAGCTTTACCGATTTCAATCGTTGATAACCACACGCATTTAGCTCCACTCCTTTCCGGGACTCCGGATGAACAGCGCAAAGATGAAGAAGCGCGGATTCTTCCACCAGTACTTCGTGAAACGCTCTTATCTGGAATGCGGCAAATGGGGATTAAAGCTGCGATTTCTTCAGGATGTGAGTACGAAGATTTAATGCAGACGGTTCGATTAGCGCAGGAGAACCAAGAATTGTGGGCAGCTTTGGCGATTCATCCGAATGAAGCTCCGATGCATGCGCAATCCTATGAACAGGGTCCGGATGGGATTGAATGGTCCCCAAAAGCAGTACATCTTGAAATTTCTTTAGATGAAGCAATTGCTGAGGTGGCTCGATTGGCGCAGCTTTCAGAGGTAGTTGCAATTGGTGAAACTGGTCTTGATTATTTTCGTACCGGAGATTCAGGAAAAGCAGCCCAGAAAGAATCGTTTCGTGC
>JAXFDG010000089.1:0-9280 GCA_034173665.1 Arcanobacterium sp. | reverse complement strand
CAATTGCGCGAAGTAAATGTTCGGTCGCAATTCCGTAGACTCCCCCGGCAAGATAATCTTTAATTGCAAGTTTCTTTGCTCGATCCACGATTGCAGCAATAAGTGCTCCCGAAACTAAATCGCTAATATAGAGAGTTTCGTTTGTGCCGTCTTTATAGAAGAGTTTTACGAATTCATTTTCTGGAGTTTTGGCAAAGAGTTTTTCAATTGCAGTTCGCGCAATTCGTTCCAAGGCCGGCTGCACTGATTCGAATTCGCTTAGTTCATCTTCACGAATTGGCAACTCTGGTTTGAGATACTTCAATAAGATTTCTTCTGCGCCTTCTCGGGTTGGGCGTTCAATCCGAATCTTTACATCCAATCTTCCAGGACGCAAAATTGCTGGGTCAATCATGTCTTCACGATTTGAAGCCCCGATTACGATGACATTATTTAGCTGTTCAACGCCGTCTATTTCCGCAAGTAACTGTGGAACTACAGTAGTTTCCAAATCAGAAGAAATTCCTGAACCGCGGGTTCGAAAGAGCGCTTCCATCTCATCAAAGAAAATCACCACCGGAATACCCTGTGAAGCCCGATCTCGTGCCCGGGCAAAAATCTCCCGAATTTGCCGCTCGGTTTCACCAACATATTTATCAAGTAGTTGTGGACCTTTTACATTTAAGAAATATGCCTGCTGGCGTTGTTGTGGGTCTGCTTCAGCAATTTTTTGTGAAAGTGAAGCTGCTACAGCTTTTGCAATAAGAGTCTTGCCACATCCTGGCGGGCCGTAAAGCAAAATTCCTTTAGGCGGCTTCAAACCGTGGGCCCGGAATAATTCCGGCTGTTCAAATGGGAGCTCTACAGCGTCACGAATTTCTTCAATCTGATTTTCGAGACCACCAATGTCTTGGTAAGTTACGTCTGGAGTTTCTTCAAGTAAGAGATGCTCGACGTCTGGACGTTCAACAATCTCATAGGCAAAACCGCTATGCAAATCTGCCATCAAAAGATCGCCTACCCGCACACCTTGTGTTTGTAAACGACCAGATAACAAGAGTACTCGCTCATCACTAGCATGAACTTTTACTAGAACCCGATCATTACCAACAAGCATTTGTGTGATAACGATTTCGCCGGTGCGATTGTAGCTTCCAACGCCAATCACCACCATTTGTTCATTCAAGATCAGCTCTTGTCCAGGTTTAATAACCCCAAGCTCAACTAAGGTTGAGGTATTTAGCGTCATTTTTCGTCCGCCGACAAGAGCTGTCACGGTTCGCTTTACATGATTCGCAGAAAGGAAAATTGCATAACTGCTTGGTGGGCCAGAAAGTGCATCAATCTGTTCAGAAAGTTCAGTAATTTTTTTCCGTGCTTCTTGCAGCCCAAGAGCTAAGCGGCCATTCTTCTCTTCAAGAGTCGCTACTAATTCAGTTAATGCCCAATCTGGAGATTCATCAGCAACCATTGTTTTCCCTTCAACTACCATTAATAACGTCTCACCGCAAAGATTAATTCCGGTAGAACACAGCACTATTCTCCGACAGTATTTTCGTTTTCCGCACTGCTGTCGTTTACTGCATTATTTTCACGTTCAGCTCGCCGCTGGGCATAACGCAGCTCCTGCGCCTGCGCAGCTTCCGAGTCTAGCTTTTCTCGGATTTCCGCAGCGCGACTACCCGGCTCAAGCTTGCCTGTGGCTTCTACATCTGCTCTTAAAGCGACATCACGACGAACTTTGCGGAGTTTCTTGACCGAAATTGGTCGTTCCGCAAGCTCTGAATTTTCCCAAGCTAAAGGCTCGCTATGTGCTGCTGGTGCAGGCCGTTTCTTTAATACTAGTGGTTTTGCATCTGGCGCTAAACGTCGGGCATGCACTAAGAAACCAGTGTGGGCAACCATCCGATGATCTGGACGAACTGCTAGACCGTCTAAATGCCAAGTACGCAGCATTGTTTCATTTGCTTCTGGTTCAGTGAACATCTCACTATCGCGTAGTTCTTCTACGAATCGTGACATCTGCGTTGTAGTTGCTACATAGGCAAGAATTACTCCACCCGGAGCAAGCGCATGCGCTGCAGCATAAATATTCTCCCAAGGCGCAAGCATATCTAGAACTACACGGTCAATTGACCCCTGTTCCAAAGATTCAAGCACGTCAGCTAAGTCTCCAAGCCGAACTTCCCAATCTGGGATTTGCGGACCAAACCAAGACTCAACATTACCGATTGCAATTTCTGCGAATTCTTCTCGCCGTTCAACCGAAATTAAAGATCCCTCTGGTCCTACTGCTGAGAGCAAAGAAAGAGTTAAAGCACCAGATCCAACTCCAGCTTCCACTACGCGGGCACCGGGAAAAATATCTGCTTGATGAATAATCTGCCCCGCATCTTTTGGATATACCACAGTTGCTCCGCGAGGCATTGAAAGAACATAATCGCTAATTAAAGGACGAAGGGCAAGGAGGCGATGTCCCTCTTGAGTTTCTAAAACACTTCCTTCGGGCTTGCCAATAATCTCACTATGACGAATATTTCCCCGAGTGGATTGGAAAAACCCGTTCTCAGCAAGAGTAACTGTATATTTACGCCCCTTTGTATCTGTTAATTGCACACGTTCCCCGGCGCGGAAAACTCCACGACGTCTATCTGGGCCTAGCGGATGTGGATAAGTATTGTTCACACTCCACATTCTACGCCTAAGCTGTAATGTTTCGAGCCTCTACCTGTAGTCTAGGAGTATGACCACAATCAATGCTGCTCTTTCCCCGTCCCGAATTAGTGATTTCCGGAAATGTCCTTTGAAATTTCGCTTTCGCAGTATCGACAAACTTCCCGAACCACCATCTTTAGTTGCCCTCCGCGGAACTTTAGTGCATTCAGTGTTAGAGCATCTCTTTGATTTAGCCCCTCAGTTAAGAACTGAAAACTCAGCTCAAGAATTATTAGCACCACGTTGGGAAGCTTTAGTTAAAGAAGACCCAAGCTTATCTGAACTTTTCACAACAGAATCCGAATTTACTACTTGGTTTGAAAGTGCACGACCATTAATCACAAAATATTTCACTATGGAAAATCCAAGAATGTTGGAGCCGATTGCGCGCGAAGGATTTGTTAACACCACTCTTCCTTCCGGTATCGCAATCCGTGGAATTATCGATCGAATTGATCAAGCACCTAATGGAGATTTACGAGTCGTTGATTATAAAACTGGGAAATCACCACGCCCGCAGTACCAAGAAGAAGCAATTTTCCAGATGCGATTTTATGCCACTGCTCTATTCCATGAACGGCAGCAACTTCCGCTTCGAACCCAACTGGTATATCTGCAAGATGGAAGAACTCTCACCTACGATCCAACTATGGAAGATGTGCGAACAATCAATCAAGAAGTGGCATCGGTTTGGGGAAATATTCGGGAAAGAATTGCCAGTGGAAATTTTGAAACGAAAAAAGGGCCACTATGCAATTGGTGTAGCTTTCAAGAATTCTGTCCAGAATACTCTGGAACGACCCCGGAAATGAATCCTCAAGGAGCAGAATACCTACTAACTGTGGAAAAAATTACTAACTAAATTTCACTTTCATAAGTTCTTGTGGCAAGTTGGGAAAGCGTTTCAAAATCAACTTTTGCAAGAGATTCAAGAAAATAAGTACCCGGAATACGCGGCAGCTCTACTTGAAACGGAACTCCAACTGTCACTGCACCGCTACGCGCTCCGGAAGTAAAGCCAGGAATTGAATCTTCGAATACAACACAATTTTTTATCTCTACTCCTAATTTATGAGCAGCAAATAAATACGGCATTGGATCTGGCTTACCAATCCGTGTAGATTCAGAAGTCACCATTACTTCTAAGCTACCTTTCGGAGCTTGGTTCACTGTTAACTTTGCAAAATCATAAACCGAAGAAGTAACCAAGGCAGTGGGAATATGCCAGTTCACAAGATTCTCAAGGAGTTCTACTGCACCTGGACGCCATGGAATCCCCTTAGTTTGTGCTAATTCCACTACTCGTGAAGAAAGCTTTTGCGCTAGTTCTTCGGCTGAAATATTCACAGCGAAGTCATCAATCATGCTTTGCGCCACATGTAACAAAGCTTTTCCAATGTAGCTATTAGCTTGGTCTTGTGTGATGCTGCAACCAAATTCGCCTAAAATATCTTGCTCTGCTTGAAACCAGAGCTTTTCTGTATCAGTAAGTGTTCCGTCCATATCGAATAGCACGGCTTCAGGTTTTAAAAGTTCAGCCATAAATAACGTCTCCAGTTCGGTTAAAGTTCAATCCCCAATAAAGTCCAAACTGTATTTCGTACCAGTTTTGCTGACTTCGCATCAAACCATGTCGTTTCAGAATTTAAAATTGAATCAAGATAATCAACTACCTGATCAGAACGTAAATCATTGCGCAAATAATCACGCAAAGTTTTTAATACATTCATCCCAGAAAGACCAGTAAGTTCATCATAATTCTGTGTACTTACACCTAATTTCCAATTACTCAAAGACTGCTGCGCAGTTCGTAATAAATCTTCTTGATATTCCCAGTCAGATGCATAATGATTCCGAAGAATCACTAAACGAATCAATTGTGGATCAACACCTGCTTCCCGGAGCTCAGAAACTTTCACTAAGTTGCCCAGAGATTTAGACATCTTTTCTCCACGGAAGGCTACCATTCCGGTATGTAGATGAACTTTTACATTATCCACATCCGGGGCAATCATCCGTAAATGCGATTCACTATATTCATGATGCGGGAAGGCTAAATCAGAACCCCCACCTTGAATATCGATTCCGCCTAATGTTTCTAATGCAATCGCAGCGCATTCAAGATGCCATCCTGGCTTCCATTCACCCGGCGATAAATCCTCCGGCTGGAATTCTTTCTCTCGCACCCCGCGCCAAAGCTGAGCGTCAAAAATAGACTCTTTATGAGGACGTTCTGGATCGCCCCCATGATCTCTGAATTTTTCAATAAGAAATTCTTCTTGCTCGGGTAATGACCAAGGTAATTGTTTTGTAAATTCTTTATCTGTAAGAACTCGCACATAGATATCTTCGGTTTGTTCTGCTCCAGGAATACGATAAGCAAAACCATCGGTTTCGAGTTGTTTTACGGTTCGCTCTAATAAAGTTAAAGTTTCTGAAATTGAAACCCAATGTGCTGGTGGCACAACTGAAAGAGCTTCCATATCCTCGCGAAAAAGATTCACTTGTTCTGCGGCAAGATCTTTCCAATAAACCTTCGTTGCAGTAGCTCTTTCGAATAATGGATCGTCAATATCAGTCACATTTTGCGCATAATTTAGCTGACGTCCCGTATCAAGCCAAGTTCGAGCAAGTAAATCAAAAAATACATAAGTTGAGGCATGTCCAAGATGAGTTGCATCATAAGGAGTAATACCGCATACCCAAAGACGGAGTGTTTCCATCTGTAATTCAACAAGTTCTTGGGAATAAGAATCTTTTAAATAAAGTGGCGTTCTACTACCTGGCAACAGTTCATACTCAGGATATTTCCATGTCCGCATTAATACGCTCCCAATACTCCAACGCCAAGTAATACAACAATTATTGCTGCTAAGACTAGACGATATATCACAAACACAAGATAAGATTTAGTTTCCACTAACTTTAAGAACCATACAATGACTGCGAATCCCACAATAAAAGCTGTAACAGTAGCCACCAGTAACGGAAGGGTCGAAACTTGTGTTCCCACGCCGTCGTCAGTAAAAAGCCGATAAAAACCAGAACCAAGGATTGCTGGAATAGCTAATAAAAACGAAATACGTGCAGCAGCTGCACGAGTATACCCTAGTAATAATCCAACGGTGATAGTGCCACCGGAACGTGAAACCCCTGGGATAAGCGCCATCGCTTGAGCAAAACCAAGCAATACACCGTGCTTGATACTCATTTCTTCAAGCTCATGTGCACGCTTCCCATATCTGTCAGCAAGCCCAAGGAAGATTGCAAATAAGGCAAGCATTAAAGCAGTCAAATAAAGATTACGGAATACGGAATCAATAGCGTTTTCTGCCAATAATCCTAGAAGCACAATTGGGAAAGTACCGAAAATAACAATCCACCCTAAGCGGACATCTGGATCTTTTTGCGCTACCTGATTCTTCCATGGTCCAAACGGAAGTGCCTGAAACCATCTAGCAATAATTCTCTTAATATCTTTCCAAAAATAGAGAATTACCGCTGCTTCAGTACCAATTTGGGTAACCGCAGTAAAAGTTACTCCCGGGTCCCCAAGACCAGGGAAAAGTTCCCCCACGATTCGCAAATGAGCTGAGGATGAAATTGGTAAAAATTCAGTTAGTCCCTGAACAATACCAAGAATAATTGCTTCAAAAATACTCACACACATAGCCTAACTACAAAAACCAGCAAATATTGCGTTAGGCTCGTTGATGTGAAACACGTTAATTTTGGATGCTCCGCATTAACTGCAGGAAATATTGGTATCGGAACCCTGACCTGGGGGCGCGATACCGAGATTGAAGATGCTCGGCAAATCGCAATTGCGATGCTTGAAGCAGGCGGCAATTTTATTGATTTATCCCCGATCTACGGCGAAGGGGAAGCTATTTCAACATTTGGCGAACTTTTGCATAATGATTTTTCGCGAGATGAATTCATCCTCTGTTTGCACACCGGATATGAAATTACCCGCACAAATATTCGTCATAAAATCAGTCGCAGCACAATCCGAAAAAACCTTGAAACGACTCTGCAGATTTTAAATACTGAATACATAGATTTGCTTCTCGTTGATTTTGAGCTTGGTTTTCAAAATATTGATGAACTGTGCCAAACCCTCGAAGAAATCAGTATCCGCGGAACTGCCAATTATTTTGGTCTACATAATTGGCCAGCTTGGTTAGCTGCAATAGTTTGTGCAAAACTTGATGCACGAACTCGCGCCAAAATCATCTCGCTCGGATCAGAATATTCACTGCTGCATCGTCTCCCAGAATCGCAACTGCATCAATTAGCTAAATTCCAAGGAAGCGGAATTCTTGCCTACTCACCGCTTGCCGGCGGAGTCTTAACTGGCAAATATCGCAATACCATTCCGCCAACTTCCCGCGCAGCCACGCAACATTTAGCACCGCTAGTGCAACCATATCTTGACGCACGCCCGCGGCAACTTGTGGAAGCTGTTACGAAAGCGGCTGATGGGCTTGGACGCACGCCGTCCGAAATCGCAATCACTTGGGTACTTTCGCAACCACAAATGTCCGTAGCTATTTGTGGGCCACGCACCGGCATGCAAGGAGAACAGCTCTTCCAAGGAAATTACCAAGAACTACCCGAGCAGGTATTAGCTGTACTTAATGAAATTACAGCCATCTAATTAATAAGCAATCAGAGCTTAGTCTTCTTCGGTGAAGAAATCGTCTAATTCGTCGTCACCGATGTAGTATTCGGCTTCTTCTTCTGCGAAATCTTCGTCGTCGAAGTCGTCCTCATCCGCGCTGTACGCTGATTCCGCACTTAAGAGAAAATCTTCGCCCGAATCATACTCGTCATCTTCAAGCTCGTCGTCTTCAACGAAGGTGTCAAAAGGTGCCTCTACACCAAACTGGGTAAAAATCGCATCATCATAGATGGTGTACGCATCAGCCAGATAATCAGTTGCGCGCAGTACCGCGGTCGCATCGGGATCACTGAATTCCACTACTGCCGCGTGGAAATTCTCTAATGCACTAATTAACTGCCGCAGCGCGAGATTTGAATCAATACCCATACCTTAAGAGTAACTTACTTCAGACACTGAACCAAGCAGTGAGCCAACCTTCAGCTTAACCAGCATAAGATTTTACAAAATCCCATAAAACTTTTGTTCCAAAATGCAACGAACTAAGCGGGATACGCTCATTCTTAGCATGGAACATTGCTGGGAAATCGAACTCTTCTGGAAGCTGAACCGGAGCAAAACCATATCCCTGAATTCCAAGCTTGCCAAAAGCCTTGTTATCAGTGCCGGCAGAAAGCATATAGGGCAAAACTTTCGCCTCGGGATCATTATCCTGCAGAGCCGCGATCATCGCTTCCACACATTCCCCAGCGAATGGGTATTCAATTCCGTCATCATGATGTAATTTTTCAAACGTTACTTCCGGTGCCAGATCTTGCAGGCACTGATGCACTTCTGCTTCTGTGCCCGGAATTTGCCGCACGTCCAAGCCAGCAGTAGCCGACTGTGGAATCACATTTACTTTATAGCCTCCATCAAGCTGAGTTGGATTTGAGCCGGTTCGTAATGTGGCACCAACAAACGTTTTTGCTGAACCAAGTTTTTCCACCAAAGCATTAATCGACTCAAGATCATCTGGATCAAATGGCAGACCGGTTAATTCAGCAACTCCAGTAAGCAATTCAGTTACTGTTTCAGAAAGCTGCAATGGCCATTCGTGCTGGCCAATTTCGCTAATCGCAGTGGCTAACTTCGTAATTGCATTATCGGGATTAACTTGTGAACCATGTCCAGCTCTCCCCTCGGCGCGTAAACGATACCAGGTTAAGCCCTTCTCCGCAGTTTGCAAGAGATAGACTCGTTTTCCGTCCACGTAAGTGTTATAGCCACCCACTTCTGAAATTGCGTGGGTAATGCCTTTAAACAGTTCTGGACGGTTCTCAACCAACCATTGCGCCCCAATTTTTCCGCCAGCTTCTTCGTCAGCAAGCATTGCAATCACTATGTCACGCTTTGGCTGCCAATTATTTCGCGCAATTTCACGTACCAGCGTGAGAATCATGGCGTCCATGTTCTTCATGTCTACCGCACCGCGTCCCCAAAGCACGCCGTCGATAATCTCTCCAGAAAACGGATCTACATCCCAGTCCTCAGCAATAGCCGGGACGACGTCGAGGTGCCCGTGTATTAATAACCCGCCCAAGTTTGGATCTGATCCTGGAATCCGTAACACTATTGATGGACGTCCTGGAAGCGGTTCAATCCATTCCGGTTCATATCCCACTTCTTCTAGAAGTGCCAGCACGTACTTTGCAGCTTCAGTTTCCACATCAGCTTCAAGTACTCCATAGTTAGAAGTATCAAATTGAATTAGGCGTTGCGCGATCTCCACTACTTCCGAGCTATTGATTTGAAAATCAGCTGAGTTTTCTTCGGAAGTTTGAAAAGTAGTCATTATTAATACTTTCTAAAATTTTTTCTCGGATTCAATGTTTATATTAACTTTAAACATCTCCATAATACGCTTAACTTGCAATACTAAATTGAGCATCTCAAGAGAAGAAAGAAGCCTGTTTGGAGGGG
>JAXFDG010000088.1:0-4892 GCA_034173665.1 Arcanobacterium sp. | reverse complement strand
GATATCTAATACTTTTACGTCTTCTAGCTGCTCAATTAAGGATGCAAGCGCATCTACCGGCACTAAGTATTTACGATCAATGCGTGTTTGGCGAGCAGCCACCGCGTTTATCTGATCAAGGTTCGTTGTTGGAAGATGATTAACCCATTGCAATGAATCTAAGTTCATGATTCCTCCTAATTGCCCAGTACTTTCTAATGCGTTTGCGTCAAGTAATGTAGTTACAGTTATTGCGAGCTTTAGTTGTTTATTTTCTTAATTGCTTTGTAATTGCAGCTCTGCAGGAGCCTGCTGCTGAACCAATAGTCGCTTCCCAAGTTTCACTCGAACCATTGTTGAATCCTGGACTAAATCGAGTCGAACCACACTGAAATGTTGCACTTCAGAATTTGTTAGAGCGGCGATTGCAGCTGATAGTTCTTCCGGATTTGCAATTGCCCGATCCAATACAATCAATTGCGATTCTGTGGTGTTAAAAAGCTTGGAATCAAATATCCCGATTAGGACTACAAGGGCAGCCATAAAGATTAGCGGAAGAGCTCCGCCAATTGAAGACCCAAGCCCGCCTAATAACCCAAGAGCAAGAGAAGCAAAGTAATACGCAACTTCACGCTGACTTAGCTCATCGGAACGAAGACGAATAATCGACAAAACACCGAACAAACCTAAACCTAGGCCAGCCGCCACCGTTGATCCAGCGAGAACTGTAGCTACTGCAAGCACTCCCAGGTTAACCACCAGATATGAGAGCGCCATATCATGGCGACGATGACGAGGTAAATAAATCCCTAATACTAGTGCCGCAATCGCAACTAGATTCGCTCCGATATACAAGTACTCCTGCATTTTTACTCCTTATTTAGATATCTTTATTTCTTTCGATATCTTTACTTTGGCAACCTGATATTTGAATCAAATTTGGATAACTTAAGAATCAGCTGTGAAAAACTAATTCTTGTTGTTTCGTACTTGCAGAAGTTTTCACCGTATTGTTCTGCGGAAAATTTGCAACTGAGCGATAAATCCAGCGGTGAGCAAAGCTAAAAGAAGTAATCCAAAGTAAAACTTCAGTGAGAATTTTTGCCACGACGAGCGGTAGCCCAATCAACGTAAACGCCGACAACACAAGATAATTACCCACCAATAAAATTCCCGCCAGTATCAGATAGCGATGGAAACTAGTTTTCATATTTAAATTTCGTCGCCCAAACACTAGGTATCCTGCTAAGAAATTTACGCACATCGAGGCAATTCGCGCGATTACCACGGCTGCAAACAATGGAATACCCGGAAAAATGGCAACCAGTGCAAGTAGACCGAAGAAATCAACCACAAAACCACTTAAAGACGCACCGATGTAATTTATTAATGGTCGATATATCCGCACCGAATCTGCTATTGGGCGAAAATGAGAACCAGAGTTTTCATTTAAGTAAACAGTTTCAATAGGTATTTCTTGAAGCGTAACTCCGCTATCCCGTGCTTCAAGTAATTGAAGAAACTCGTACTCGAAACGATCTCCAGTAATTGTTAGACTCCACTTAACCGCCTCTGGAGAGAATGCTCGCAATCCAGTTTGTGTGTCAAAAATTTTCTGCCCAGCAACTACCTGGAAAAGTTTCCGAGTTACGAAATTGCCAAACTTTGAACGAAGTGGAACTTTCCCGGAGAACCGCCGCCCACCAAGGACTATTAGACGTTTGTTTGTGTTCTCTAAGTGATGCTCAGCTTCTAGACTTTGCTTTGCTACGGATTGCGCAATTTCTTGCTTTAGGTGAGTTCCAACTGCCACAATATCTGCCACTAAGTGCTGCCCGTCGCAATCAGCGGTAACGATTATTTCCCCTGGATATTCACGAGAAATAAACGCGAAACCTTCACGTAAGGTATAACCCTTACCCCGATTCGGACGAGCTGGGCGAATAACCTCCGCACCGACTATCGTAGCTTCGTTGAAGACTGCATTAAATTCAGTACCTGAACCATCATCTACCACTACCACTTCTTTAATTTGCGGTTGCCGTTTAAGCTCTGAAACTAAGTTCGGCAAAGTATTTTGTGGCTCGTATGCTGGAATTAAGATAATCACGATGCACCGCCAATATAGAGAATATCTGAAGTATCACGTTCGCCACCGTTAGAAGGCTGATTTACAACCTCTCCGTTAAACCACATCTCAGCTGATCCACCACCATCGAGGTTGTAGGCAGTGCTTGCACCAAGTTCAACAAAAATCTCAGCGAATTCAGTCATTGTTACTCCACGTGAGTAACCTTCACTTCGTCCATCAACAACTACGAAAACGAAATGATTCTCGTCAATAACGCCAATTCCGGTTCGTGGATGACTCCCCTGAACTGAATGGTTACCGAAATTAGTATCAACTTCGACGTCGTCGATACCAGAAATAACTTCTGAGCCAGAAACTAATCCTGGGCCGAAAGAAAGCGTATTGATAACGCCCGCGTCAAGCAGTTCTTGGGCACTAGTTTCAGTTTCGTCATACAACTTCATCGTGCCATCGGCATAAATAGCAAGACCTTCTCGAGCAGGTTCATCTCGATAAATGACACCGTTTCGAATTACAATTCCAGTGTCCCGAAATCCGTAATAGTCGCCATTGATAGCAAGAACGGCATTATTAGCTTCGGCAATTTCGGAAACTTTTGCCGTAATATTTTCGCCAAACTGGTTATTCGCAAAAGCACTTCTTAACTGCGAAGCATCAGTCACCTGAATATCTGCAACATAGTAGGTTACCGTGTCATCACCAGAGCCATACGAATGCTTTGTGATAGTGATGCTGGTATTTTCATCCGTGTAAGAATTTTCCGTAACTGTTGCAGTAGTAGTCGAGCCTTCTGAAGTTTCAGTACCTGACAATAATTGAGAAGATGAACTAGAAGATGTTGAAGATGAGCTATTGCTGTTTGTTTGAGCTGCCTCATACGCGGCAACATCAGAAATCTCTACCTTTGGAATCAGATACTCATCTACTGCCCAAGCAGCCGTACCGGCAGCTCCAAGCAAAAGGCTTAAAGATACACCAATAATGATTGGCTTTTTCTTTCCACGCTTCTTTTCCTGCTGAAAACTTTGCCCAGTACCACGAACTTCTTCAGGAGAATTTTCTGCTGCAATAACTTCCGGTGCAGTGAATTGGGATGATCTTGGCACAGGACTTTGCACTTTAAGTAAATCTTTTTCAAACTTCTCCGACATTTGCTTTCCTTTCCTTGAGATATTTCAATCTTCGGAAAAGAAAATATGCCGCTACTGTTAAGAATATAAGAGCCAGCTGTGAAGAAAGATTTAAAACTTATTGTTTCCTTGTGTACGGGAGATACTCAGAAAACAAGTAGTGTGGGTGGATTAAACTAAATGTTTAATCCACCCACACTGCTTGTTATGAGCTTTTCTCCTACTCCAAAGCTTTTAACCTTCTAGACTCAACTTCACTGTTGTAATGATTAAATTCTTCAAGAGTAAAGTAATTTGGTGGTTCTGGTTTAATCACTTTCGGATAACCCATCTCATACAAGGTTTTCCCGATACGAGCTTCTTGGGCACCAATTGGATAGTAACCATAAAAATTCAAGTTACTATCATGTTCCCCAGTAATTATTCCCTTTACTGAACGTTTTAATACTCTTAGATGAAAATTCCTGCTCTCCCCCGGGTATGGTTCCATTCCGTTTTCGATAAGGATCTCATACTGTTGCTCTGCTGAAAGCTGTAAAAACTCTTCCTCAGAAAGAGCCGGCATCTTCAAATACGCCACACCAAACAAAGACAACATAAACACAACAAAAACACCCAAAGAAACAACCGAACGCCGAGAAAACATAACCGCCCTCCTCCTTATTTTATTCTGTTACTTCTACTACTTCTGGGTCTAGAGATTGAATTCCCGGACTCTTAAGAGACTTGTAAACAATATAACGAGTCGGAGAAGTGTAAGTTACGTTAGGAGCATAAAGAGTAGTCACTTTTTTACCTTCATTTGTCCATGTCGCGGTCGATGGGTTTGTTGAATTTAATTGTAAAGGCTGAGATTTACCTGGTTTGTGTGTCCATTTATTTAACGAGCCTTCCATACGCATAACATGAAAATCATTTCCCGGGGATACACGAACAGCAATAACTTTCCAATACTTATCTTTCAACGAGGTTGGTTTAGTGTTTTGCGTATAAACAGTATTTCCAAGTTTCCGTAAATCATTGACCATAAGTTTTACAGTCGCATCCACACTTAAATTTTCATTCCACACTCCCCCGGAAAGTTGCCCAGGGCGGATGCCGTGTGTGTATCTTATCGCATACCCATAACAGTTATAGTTCAAAAAGTTATTGCTCCAAGCACCTATCGGAGTACTGTATAACAGTTTGGTTGTAGGTTTTTGCGGGTCGGTTGCAGCGCGAGTAGTAGCTTCTGTTGTTTCTGTTTCTTCTACTGCTGGGGATGGAGTAAGTTCAGTTTTTAAAACTGTCTGGGCGGGAGTACTTGGAGTGTTTGCTAATGCGATTGTATTTGTTGAGAAAACTCCAAGTAGCGAGATTGTAGCTACCGCTACTACTTTTTTGAGTTTCATTTTCTTCCTCCATAATCATCATTGATTAGGTAACTTCAACCCTGAAGTTACTCTGGAGTCTAAAATACCGATTAATAGCTTTGCAATACTTTTTACTATTTTGTAATAAAAACGCAATAAGACTAAACAAAAACCCTATCCACTAGGGATAGGGTTTTTATTTAGTTGCGGAGGCAGGATTTGAACCTACGACCTCCGGGTTATGAGCCCGGCGAGCTACCGAACTGCTCCACTCCGCGTCGGTTCTTCAACCTTAGCGGTTTTTAGGAGCAAAGTTCAAGGCTACAAGGGGTGCCCTTG
>JAXFDG010000087.1:0-15433 GCA_034173665.1 Arcanobacterium sp. | reverse complement strand
GGAAAATCTTTTGCGCACAGAAGACGGAGCAAATGTAACTCGCGCCCATATTGAAGCACTTGCAACCTGGAATCCAGAAAGTGAGCCAAGCGAAGAAATTCAATTTACTCCTGCGCGGGTGGTGATGCAAGATTTTACTGGCGTTCCATGTGTTGTAGATTTAGCCACGATGCGAGAAGCCGTTGCCGAATTGGGCGGTAATCCAGAACGAATTAATCCACTAAATCCAGCAGAAATGGTGATCGACCATTCTGTGCAAATTGATGTGTTTGGCACGAATGATGCTCTCGAGCGAAATATGGATCGCGAGTATGAGCGAAATGCTGAGCGCTACCAGTTTCTGCGTTGGGGGCAAACTGCTTTTGAAAACTTTAAAGTAGTACCACCTGGCACAGGTATCGTGCATCAAGTAAATATTGAATACTTAGCTCGAGTCGCAATGACAAAAGAAGAAAATGGAGTGACTCAGGTATACCCAGACACTTGTGTCGGTACTGATTCTCATACCACTATGGTTAATGGGCTTGGAGTTCTCGGATGGGGAGTCGGAGGCATTGAGGCAGAAGCAGCAATGCTGGGTCAGCCAGTATCAATGCTGATTCCACGCGTCGTCGGTTTTAAACTCACCGGTGAAATCCCAACAGGAGCTACGGCTACCGATGTTGTTCTAACAATCACCCAGAAACTTCGTGCTCATGGTGTTGTCGGAAAATTTGTGGAATTCTATGGTGAAGGTGTGGGGCAAGTTCCACTTGCTAACCGTGCAACTATTGGAAATATGAGCCCAGAATTCGGTTCCACTGCTGCTATTTTCCCAATTGATGAGGTAACTCTTGAATATTTACGTTTAACTGGACGCAGCACAGAACAAGTAGCACTTGTTGAAGCGTATGCAAAGGCACAAGGTCTTTGGCATGATCCTAGTCGAGAAGTGGCTTATTCAGAATATCTTGAGCTTGATTTATCAACTGTTGTGCCTTCAATAGCTGGACCTAAACGTCCACAAGACCGGATTGAATTGACTTCCTCAAAGGCAGCTTTTGCTGAGGTTCTTCCCGATTATCTCGGGGAGAAAGCAGCAACCGATTCCGTGGCCATTGAGCTTAATGGAGTGAAAACAGAAGTAAAGAATGGGGACGTCGTAATTGCTTCGATTACCTCTTGCACAAATACTTCTAATCCTTCAGTAATGCTTGCGGCTGCACTTCTTGCAAAGAACGCTGTGGCGAAAGGTTTGAAATCAAAGCCTTGGGTGAAAACTTCAATGGCCCCAGGCTCGAAAGTTGTTACAGACTATTACGAAAAGGCCGGGCTTTGGCCAGCCTTGAATGAACTCGGATTTAATCTTGTTGGTTATGGTTGTGCAACCTGCATTGGTAATTCAGGTCCACTTCCAGAGAGTGTTTCAGCCGCGGTAAATGAAAATGACCTCACGGTAGTTTCAGTACTCTCTGGAAATCGGAATTTTGAAGGTCGCATTAATCCAGATGTGAAGATGAATTATCTTGCTTCGCCACCACTGGTAATTGCTTATGCTCTTGCGGGAACAATGGATTTTGATTTTGAGGCAGAACCTCTGGGGCAAGATCAAGATGGAAATAACGTTTATCTGGCAGATATTTGGCCAGATCCAGCAGAAGTCCAAGCAACGATTGATAAAACTATTAATTCGGAGATGTTTTCTCAGAATTATGCTTCTGTTTTTGCAGGTGATTCACGTTGGCAGGCGATTGCTGCACCAACGGGGGAAACTTTTACTTGGGATGAAGATTCTACGTATGTGCGTAAAGCACCATACTTTGAAGATTTACAGATGGAACTAACTCCCGTTACCGATATTGTGGGTGCTCGCGTACTTGCAAAGCTTGGCGACTCAGTAACTACAGACCATATTTCTCCAGCCGGATCAATTAAGGCTGATTCTCCAGCTGGAAAGTATCTTGCAGAACATGGTGTGGCGCAACGAGACTTTAACTCTTATGGTTCTCGTCGAGGTAATCATGAGGTAATGATTCGCGGAACCTTCGCGAATATCCGTTTGAAGAATCAACTTCTTGACGGTGTTGAAGGTGGGTATACCAAGAATCTGCTCAATGGAGAACAAGAATTCATTTATGATGCGGCTCAGGCCTATGCGGCAGCGGGAATTCCACTGGTAGTTCTCGGTGGAAAAGAATACGGTTCTGGTTCCTCACGAGACTGGGCCGCGAAGGGGACTGCGCTTCTTGGGGTAAAAGCCGTGATTGCTGAATCCTTTGAACGAATTCACCGTTCAAATCTAATTGGTATGGGAGTTCTCCCATTGCAATTCCCGGTTGGAGAAACTGCAGATTCATTAGGATTAACCGGCACAGAAGAATTTGAAATTACCGGTCTTTCTGAACTCAATAATGGAGTTACTCCGCAGACTGTAAATGTTCGAGCAAAGAAAGAAAACGGAGAAGTAATTGAATTCGCCGGTGTGGTTCGCATCGATACACCGGGGGAGGCTGATTATTTCCGAAACGGTGGTATTTTGCAGTATGTGCTTCGGCAATTAGCTAAATCCGAATAAGCGTGAATAAGTAATCATATTTTCTTGTTGCAGGGCTTCTCGCCCCTCGTGAAATTCTGTTTTCGCGATAGGGGCTGAGAAGCCCTGTGGTGTAAAGTTACCTTAGTTGAATTCTTAGAAGTGATATAAGAATTTTCATTGGGATTACTGATGAGAATTCTGGTGTACTTAAACATCGGTAATTGGAAGGGCAAAATGATTCTTGAAAATCTACATGAGATAGCTGATCTAAAAGCTCTCCCAGCCACAAAATTACCGCAATTAGCCGCAGAAATTAGAAAATTTTTAATTGAAAATGTCTCGCAAACCGGCGGGCATCTGGGGCCAAATTTGGGGGTAGTAGAACTATCCATTGCGCTACATCGAGTTTTTGATTCACCAAATGATAAGTTAATTTTTGATACCGGGCATCAAGCTTATGTTCATAAAATTCTTACCGGACGAAAAGATTTTTCCGGACTTCGGACGAAGGATGGTCTTTCTGGATACCCTTCTCGTGCTGAATCCGAGCACGACGTCGTCGAAAATTCTCATGCCACCACAGCTCTTTCTTGGGCCGATGGAATTGCACGCAGCTTCCAACTGAAACAGCAGAAAAATTGTGCCGTTGCAATCATTGGCGACGGAGCGTTAACCGGTGGAATGGCTTGGGAAGCGCTTAATAATATTGCTGAAGATCCTAATCGCCCCATTGTGATTGTGCTTAATGACAATGGACGTTCATATGCGCCAACAGTAGGTGGATTTGTGCGACGTCTTGATGTGGCACGAAAACTTGACAATATGCGAGTTAATCGCAAATATGAAGAGTTTCTTGATTGGGGTAAGAAACAACTTAATAATGCAGGAAAACCAGGAAAATTTGCGTATGAAGCACTGCATGGCCTGAAGCGTGGAGTGAAAGACGTATTATTTGATGCAAGCATCTTTGATACCTTGAAATTAAAGTATCTTGGGCCAGTTGATGGTCATGATTTAGCTGCTTTAGAAGAAGCGTTTAACATGGCGAAAAACTATGGTGGGCCGGTTGTCGTGCATGCAGTTACTGAAAAAGGTAGAGGTTATAAGCCAGCAGAGCAAAACGATGATGATCGCTTCCATGCGGTTGGACGAATCCATCCAGAAACAGGGTTGCCGATTGAACCATCAAGATTCGGCTGGACTGCAATTTTTGCTGAAGAAATTCTGAAAGCTGCGCAAAAGAATGAGAAATTGCTTGGGATTACTGCAGCAATGCTACTTCCAGTGGGGCTGGGACCAATGCGAGATGAGTTCCCGCAGCGAGTAATTGATGCAGGAATTGCCGAGCAGCACGCGTTAACAATGGCTGCAGGATTAGCTCATGGCGGGCATCATCCGGTGGTTGCATTGTATGCAACTTTTATGAATCGTGCTTTCGATCAACTTTTGATGGATATTGCATTGCATCAAGAGGCAGTCACAATTTGTTTGGATCGCTCGGGGATTACTGGAGATGATGGAGCCTCGCATAACGGAATGTGGGATCTTTCTTTATCCGCGATGATTCCAGGATTGAAAGTTGCGGTTCCACGCGATGAAAAACGGATGCGACAAGTATTACAACAAGCTTTTGTGATGACTCAGCCTAATATTGTACGGTATCCGAAAGGCGCTGTACCTGCTGAAATTCCGGCAATTAGTGTTGAACCGGCAGGGGAGATTCTGTTTCGGCGTTCTAATACTCATCATCGACCTTTTGTTTTCGTTGGGGCTGGACCGTTGGTGGCGGAGATGGTTTCATTTGCCACACAAATTTCGGAAGACGTTGTGGTAATAGACCCAATTTGGCAGCTCCCAGTAGCACCAGAATTAGTAGAATTATGTGCTTCTGCGCGCGGCGTTATTGTTCTTGAAGATGGATTAGTTGAGGGTGGTATCGGCGCGTCTTTGGAAACTGCACTACAATCCAGAGGTTCATTCGTTCCAGTGCAGAAACTCGGAATCAGTAAACACTTCATTGCCCATAATTCTCGGGCAGAAATTTTACATGATGAAGGATTGAGTGAAGCAGGTGTCGCACAGGCCTATGCAAAGTTTTTTACAGAGCCTACCGAAAGTTTTTTACAGAGCTGAAATAAGTTTTTCCAGTTCTGAAATTTGCCAATCTCTGGCACCCCATTCATGAAGCTTTTGGGTGAAATCTTGCGGTGATTCCCACCCCTCCCAAGCTAATCGTTTTTGGAGAGCGGGTTTCAGCAAGATTTCTTGTTTAATTCCGAGCTCATCAGCAGTGGTAATAATTTTTGCGCGGAGTTTTTCCCATCTGAAAAATGCTTCAGGATTTTGTGACTCCCAACGATTCATGGGAGGGAAGAAAGTAACTTCATAAGGTTCACGAAATATCCGCGCAGGAAGTTTCTGAATGGGGGTTTTCCAGGCTTTTTCAATTGCTTGCCACCAATATCCAACATCACGTTGGAGGATTCTGCTTCGAAGTAAAGCCGATCTTCGCACATCAGAAAATGAACGCGGTTTACGTAATGCAAGCTCAGCAAGGATTTGTGAGGAGATAACGCTACTTGGAGAGATATCACGTTCTTTTGCAAGAAAATCACGAATCGCCCAAAGTTCGGCCAACATTGCTAGGGAACGTTGATCGCGAATTCCAGCTCGGCGTGAGGCTTTTCGCCATGGCTGAGTTTTCTTTGGTGGTGGTTCTTGGGTCCGAATCGCTTCACATTCTTGCCAAAACCATTCTTCTCTTCCAGCATCTTTTAACAGTATTTCTAATTTAAGTTTTAGGTCATGGAGCAGTTCAACATCGAGTGCAGCATATGCGCGCATTGCTGAGTTTATTGGTCGTTGTGACCAATCTGCAGCCGAGTGTTCTTTAGCGAGAGTAACGCCAAGGAGTTCAGCTACAAGAGCTTGCAGAGAAACATGTGCAAAACCGAGAATTCTTGCTGCCATTTCAGTATCAAATACTGCGTTTGGGAAGAGTCCGAGTTCAGCTAAACAAGGTAAATCTTGACTGGCCGCGTGCAAAATCCAAGTTCCTTGCAAAATATTATTTAATTCGGACATCCGATTTTCAATCCCGACAGGGTCAATCAGAAAGATTTCTGGAGAATCGCTCGCCTTAATTTGAATTAAGTATGCTCGTGCTGAATAGCGAATCCCCATCGCCCTTTCAGTGTCCACTGCGAAGGGACCGCTTAACTGACTTAACTTTGCTAAAGCTGCATCAATATCGCTATTAATTACGTTTGGAATACCGCATTTTGGCACTTCTAAAAGTTGCGCTTCAATATTTTCGTTAATCATTAATTTATTAGGTAGCAAAATTTATTAATTTTAAATTTTTTCAGCTCTCATTGGCATCGCCAGAATATCTAGAGAATAAGGTGGGAGACCAGTGAGCGAATCAGCAAAATCTGCCCACGCTCGGAGATGTTCTCCAAGGTATGGGGTTTGTGGAGTCCAAGAAGCGCGGAGTTCAACTTCAACTCGTGAAGAATCTAGTTCAAGTCCGCCAAAAGTTTCATTAAAGACCCTGGTAACTGTGCCATTTAGATTTGTGTATGAAGCTCCAGCATTAGTTAAAGCCTCATGCAGCCAAGACCAGACCACTTCACCGAGAAGCGGGTCTCCAGCGAGCTCAGAATCCACCGGAGCCTGTGCGTGAATAATAATTCGAAATGTTCCATTCCAAGCACTTTCACCCTCAGGATTATGCAAAACTACAAATTTTGTACTTCCGCGGAAAAACTCGGGATCTTTGTCGGCGTTATCATTTATTTCAGCTTGTAAAGCCACCGCCCAAGGAGCAATTCTAGTGGGAGGTGGAATTTGCGTTAAATGAAATTCGGGTCGAAACTCATGCCCTTTGAGAGACTCAAGGGCCGTCACAAAATCTGCAGGCGGAGTATTCGAACTTGTCACACCTTGACTTTAGCTAGGGCTGACTCGTAATGGCTGTGGGCGCGCCGTTAACCTCTTTTTCTTTGTAAAACCCAAACGCAACGATCGCGTACTGTGAATTCAGCTTCTGGAGCGAAAGTTGCAGAAGAATCTACGGCGTCATCAGTGCAGAGCGCAATTTGCCAAACCTGCGATGTCTCTGAAGCTGGAATTTTAAACGGGAGCGGTGTATCTGAAGCATTAAAAGCAATTAAGAAATCGTCGTCGAAAATTTTCTCTCCGAATACATCTGGTTCGGCAATCTTTGCCCCGTTATAGAGAACTAGCATTGATTTGGCATAATGTGTGTTCCAGTCGGAATCACTCATAATTTGAGTATCGTTTCTAAGCCACTCAACGTCTCCGTTTAATGAGCTGCCGCCACGTGAAGTTGATCCTTGAAAGAAACGTCTCCGACGGAAAACCGGATGATTTTTTCTTAACTTAATTGCCTTTTTCGTGAATTCAAGAATCTCTAAAGCTTCGTCGTCGTGGTCCCAATGCATCCACGAGAGTTCGTTATCTTGGCAGTAAGTATTGTTATTTCCATCTTGGGTTCGACCGATTTCGTCTCCGTGAGAAATCATCGGCACGCCTTGTGAAGTTAGCAAAGTGGTAAGGAAATTTTTTATTTGGCGAATTCGTAGGCGGCGAATTTCTGCATCTTCGGTAGGGCCCTCAGCTCCACAATTCCAAGAACGGTTATGGGATTCGCCGTCACGATTATCTTCGCCATTGGCATGATTATGTTTCTCGTTATAGGAAACTAAATCCCGGAGCGTGAATCCGTCATGTGCAGTAATGAAATTAATCGAAGCCATTGGGCGTCGTCCAGAATGTGCATATAAATCAGAGGAACCAGATAGTCGTGAAGCAAAAGTGCTGATTGTTGCAGGCTCTCCACGCCAAAAATCACGAATTGTATCGCGATACTGGCCATTCCATTCAGTCCATAATGGCGGGAATTCTCCAACATTGTATCCGCCTTCGCCAATATCCCAAGGTTCGGCAATCAATTTTACTTGGGAGATAATTGGATCTTGCTGAATGATATCGAAGAAAGAAGAGAGCTTATCTACGGCATAAAGCTCACGGGCAAGAGTTGAAGCAAGGTCAAAACGGAATCCATCTACGTGCATTTCAGTAATCCAGTAGCGGAGTGAATCCATGATGAGCTGGAGCGTATGCGGAGAGCTCATTTTTAATGAATTTCCGGTTCCGGTGGTGTCAAAGTAATGTTCTTCATCGCCGGGAACGAGCCGATAGTAGGAAGTGTTATCGAGGCCCCGGAAGGAGAGTGTCGGGCCGAGATGGTTTCCTTCTGCTGTATGGTTGTAGACGACGTCGAGAATCACTTCAATATTCGCTGCGTGTAGTTCTTTCACCATTTGTTTGAATTGCGCAACCTGGGAGCCGCGATTCTTCGCAGCGTAAGTGTTTTGTGGGGCGAAGTAGCCGATTGAGTTGTATCCCCAATAGTTTGAGAGACCTTTTTCGATCAGGGAAGTGTCGTTTACAAATTGATGAACGGGCATTAACTCAATTGCTGTAATCCCTAATTCCTTTAAGTATTTAATATTTTCAGAATGCGAAATTCCAAGGAACGTTCCGCGCAAGTCTTCGGGGATATGCGGATTTAATTGGGTCATTCCTTTAACGTGAGTCTCGTAAATAATCGAGTTATGGTATTCGTGCTTTGGGGCAACATCATTTCCCCAATCAAAATGTGGGTCGTGAACAACCGAGAGCATAGTGTGACCCAGAGAGTCGATATTGGCAGTGGCTTCGTTGTTTTCGAAGCTATAGGAAAAATTTGCTTGATGATTATCTATTGCGCCATCAATAGCTCGCGCATATGGATCAAGCAAAATTTTACTTGGGTCAAATCGGTAGCCAGCTTCTGGCGCATATGGGCCGTAGACCCGGTACCCATAACGCTGCCCACTGTTAATCCCCGGAATATAACAATGCCAAACGTATCCATCAATTTCTGTAAGGGGAATTCTTTGCTCTGATAGGTCTTCAGAAATTAGACAGAGCTCAATTCGTTCTGCATGTTCAGAAAAAACAGCAAAATTAGTGCCGTTACCGTCGAAGTGGGCACCTAAGGGATAAGGGGTTCCGGGCATTATCTTCATAAAATAAGGTTCTCATTTTCTGCTTTAAGATGCTCATTGTGAGCGAAGTTTTTGGTGTGATACCGAACAGCATTTGCAAAGGTTGCGCAGGTCACGTTTTTGTGATTGGACATTACTAAGAAAAGTTCGCTATATTAATACACGTTGCAGATGACAATCAGAAATGAAGCAGATGCAATTACAACGCGGATGTAGCTCAGTTGGTAGAGCACGACCTTGCCAAGGTCGGGGTCGCGGGTTCGAGTCCCGTCATCCGCTCGATGGCTAGGCAGTTAGACTGCTCAACCTCATGGTGGGTTGGCCGAGAGGCGAGGCAGCGGCCTGCAAAGCCGTATACACGGGTTCGAATCCCGTACCCACCTCCAACCAATTTCCATTTTATTAAGGGCGATTGGCGCAGTGGTAGCGCGCTTCCTTGACACGGAAGAGGTCGCTGGTTCGATCCCAGTATCGCCCACTGTTAAAAGTAGATTAATGCGAAGCGGTTTGCTTCGCATTTTTGTTTTAGCATTCGCTTCGCATTTTGGCCTTTAAGCCCATTTTTGTTGATATTTTCAGAGCCCCTCTAATCAGATGACTAAAGGTCAGGGGACAGAGGGGCTCCGAGTAATTAAGGCTGGAATTGGAGCAGGGTGTACTGGCGGAGGAGACCATCAGGGAAAATGACGCGTATTACGCGTCCGCTTGAGTCCTGAGGAATAAAGTATTTTATATTACCCCAGCCAGTTCCAAGCTTTTGTGAAGAGAATCCAGTTCCTTTGGGATTAGTTGCTTTATAAAGTACTAATTCTCCAGATTTAGTGATTGCCCAAAGGTCACTTACTCCATCGCCTGAGACATCACTAGTAATCTGGATTTGCTTCATTGAGCTCCAGCCGAGTCCATATCTTACAGGAGTTAGGAAGGTACCTTTTCCATTGGTCGGCCATATTGTTAGCCGATCTGTTACCACTCCAGATATTACGGGCTTCTGATTGTAGCCATATTGAGAGATAGACATATGGCTAACATTCTTCCAGCCGCTGCCAATAACCTTTCGCTGCAAGAATCCGCCCTTGCCGTTACCGCGGTAGAGATAGAGGGTTCCAGCTGCGTCGGTACTAATAATGTCGTAAAGATTATCTCCATCAAAGTCAAAGCCGCCGAATACACGTGTCATGCCTTGCCATCCGGTACCGATTTTTCGGCGAGAACCAAATGTGGAATCAGTATTGCTCGGATAGAGCCAGAGAGTGCCTTTGCTGTCAATTAACGCTGTATCTGAACATCCTGTTCCGTCAAAATTTCCAAGATTGAAAACTTTGCTTATTCCGGGAGAACTCCATCCGCTTCCAATTTTTTGAACATTCCATTTTGTTTGCCCAAAAGTTAGATTGCTGAGTGTGGTTCTGCAGTTAAGTGGAACGTTATTAATTGTTGGGTCTTTCGCATTTGCAGCTTTGGTATTTTCTGACGTGTTATTCTCTGCAGATGTGATTTCTGAAGAGGAATCAGAAGTTGTAGGAGGCACAGTTACTGCAGGGGAGGGAGGCGTAGTTGTCTCAGGAGAAGGGCTCACAGGAGCTACGCTTTCCGAGGTCTCGATAGGAGGTGCTGGAGCTGTTAAATCCTTAGAGTCTGTTTTTGTTGTCTCCTGTGTTATGCCATATTCTAACTTTGCTTCAGCTTTAGAATTAGAAATTTCAATATCAGTCATTGGTCGAACTCGTACCCAATCAACGAGATCAACTCTAGTTTTAAAGACTTCAGTTTCTGGCATAGGGGGATTCCAAGTGATGTTCTTCCCGTACATATCCGCAGAAATAGTGATTCGGTAAGGGTGTTCGTTGGTTGCTTTATGGAACTCTTCCTTGGTCATTCCATATGTTTCGTGAGTCGCTGCATACTTTCCAACGTGTGCGCTATTTCGATTGGCAACTCTAATCGACATTGGCTGATTATCGATAAAGTAACGGACATTTTCCCCGTCAAAAGTAAATTTTAGAGTATGCCATTGTCCTGCTAAATCTTTCTTTACGTTATGTGCGGTTGTGTTATAAAGCGGATTACGCTCTAAATCGCAGGATATATGAGTAGATCTGTCGTCATAGGTGCGTGTAGGGGAGGTATAAAGTTCCATTACGTCAAATTCAGCAATATCTGCTTTTTGATTATTTTGACTGCAAAATCCTTGATCATTGTGTAAGAATAATGAAAATAACCCACCTAGATGCCGTTCTGCACTTGGACGAACTCTTGTCTCTACCACTACAGGAGCTTGATATAGGTATGGGGACGAAATAGTTGTAGATGTGTACACAGTGCGTAATCCTTGCGGGCAAGGAGCTTCCTGTGCATTAGCATCATTCGGTTGTTCTTGTTTTGTTTCATCTAAACAATGACGCCGTGTTGTTAGTTTCAGAACTCCGCCGTCGGCTCCTTCTGCATCATGCGAAATTTCTTGTGCTGATCCGGTGTACCAACTATTTGAAATTTGGGTGAAGGGAGTATAGGCATTGCTAATACCGTCCCAATTTGAACTTTTAACTGTCCAATTTTCGTTTAAAGCCGAGGAATTAAATTCATCTCCAAAGGTTAAATCTCCCTGGGATCGATTTCGGGGGAAGAATTCAAATTTTTCTGGAGCTTGCACATCATAGACGTTCGGTGCGTAAGACTCTGGAACTACTGTTATTTTTTCTCCATATCGAAGACCCTCGTTTACCGAATAAGTTCCCGCTACGGCGTAGTCAAATGCGGGAGAAGAATCAGGTGTGAATCCAGGTAAGAAAATTTCTTTTTTGTTTTCCCCTTCACCAACAAAAACATGGAAGTGGATTCCAGTTTGGGAAGGAATAGTTAACACAAGACGTTCGTGGTGAAAAGTAGGAATATTCTTATTAGTTTCTGAAAGAGTTACCTTTACTCGTTCAGGGATTGTAAATTTCCACTTAGTTGCTCCAGATAAGCTTTTATCGTGCATCACTGATTTGACTACAACAGTTAATGGAACACCAAGTGGTAGCCCTTCGGTAAAGCCATAGTAAGCTGTTTTTGAAAAGCTTGGGTCCGTGCCTGGATAGGTGATAAGCCGTGCCTCAGGAGAATCTGGATCTCCTTCATAGATGTAATATCTCAACCCGTGTAGTGCTGGGATTTTGAGGAGACGCCCAGCGGTATTAATGGTTGGTTCTGGTGCAGAAACACTCGCAATTGTTTCTGGGTAGTTAAATTGCCATTCTTCTGCACCGCTTATTTCTTGCGTTGAGTCTAGCGGTTCTGCATGCACAATCAAAGAACCGGAATTGGGTAGAGAGTCTTTGGAACTTGTATAGCTACCAGCTGGAATAACGGTTTTCTTGGTTTGGTCTGGCCAAGTAGTTTTTGTTCCGTCTGCGGCAACTTGCGTAACATAGTAGTTAGCTGTATTTGACTCTGGAATAACAAGTTCTTGCTGCTCGGAGTTGAAAGTTGGAGCAGGGAAGGTGTTGAGCTCACTCGATTGAGCTTTTACCGGAATTGAAAGAATATATCCGGACAATATGGCAACTATAAGAAAGATTGCCGCAAATAAGGAAATACCCTTTTGAAATCCTCGCGAAAAAATAAGCATAAGAAAAGCTTAAAGTAGATTATTGTATTGACAAATTACTCAATTGTGACAATGAAAACACTCTTTAGCCAAGTCCGTGAGAACTTTTCTGAGAATTGTTGGAAGATTTTCTATATCCCTTTGCTAGCAGGGCTAAGACCTTGTGTTTTATTAGGTTTCGGCCCTGCTGCGGCAAGGGAGGAGGCTATTTTCGATTTTGGAAAACACGAATTGTTAAGAGCATCGCATTTATCGCCAAAAGTAAAATAATCACAAAGGAAATTAAGTTGTTTTTACTGAGGGACTGAAAGAAACTTTCGGCTGTTTTTATTCCATCATTATCGACGGCGAGGCGTGCTTCTGATGTGGAGTCCAGTTCGATGGCTGTTAAGTCTTCTTTAACGGCGTCTTCTTCCAGTTCTTCTGAAACTAGAGATGTTTCCGAATCCGTAGTCGTTCCAAGATTTTCAGGTGTTTCCAAGTTCAATGCTGTGGTTGGAGAAGATGTGCCTAGTACATCATTTACAGAAGGGTGGCACGGATTTCCGTTGGAATCTTGCCAAATAACTTTTTCTGAAGATGAGTTGATAATTGCTCCTAGGTCGAAATGGCCATTAGTTAGCCCAGTTCCGTTTCCAATGATAAAACTGAGCGTAGTTGAACCTGTCAGATTTTCTCCAGATTTTGCGGTGGTAGTAAAACTTAGGCCTAGTTTATAAGTTCCAGGTTTAGTGAAAACCCAATTCGGGTGGGAGTGAGTGTTTCGTGGGAGGGAAACTTTTCCTGAACCAGAGTTTCCTGTACCGGAGAACCAATGGGTTCCAACAGCTTCGCCAAAATTACCAGAGGTGAAAACTTCCATTTTTCCTGGGCCGTGAAAACTGGTGAGAGTTATTGAAAGAGCACCATTTGAATTTTCTAAGAAACTTGGGGTTTGAGAATTGGCTCCAAGCCAGGGGACTCCGGCTATTTGATTTGCGGATATCGTCCAGACGGTAGTGTTTTCAGGAATCGCTCCAACCGGTTGATTTGTTTTAGTTTTACTAGAGTTTCCGAGAATGAATGGCGCTGCATCTGCTTTGTGCCAACGTGCTGGTGCAGTTCGATCATCCTTAATGACTGGGATAAGGGCTAAAGCAGGATTTTGTGTGTTTGGTTTTGGTTTGCACTGATTTGCGTTAAGCGGAGCTTCTTTTAGTTGTTTTTGGGGTGCAGTAACCTTTGGATTTTGCAGATTATTATTAACCGTAGTGGGTTTTGGAACCGAAGATTTTCCCGGAATTGGCTGAGTCTTTCCGGCTTTTCCGGTGGGGGAATCTGAAGCTTTGTTTTCGTTTTCTGAAGTAGTTTTTCCGGTGGAGTCTTCTGAATAAACTGTTGTATCGCCAATTGCCCAAGTGTATTTGGCGATATTAGAAACTACTGGCTTTCCGCTTTTGGAATAGGAGCTTGCTTGTACCGTCATTTCATATACGCCTGGATGAGTGAAAATCCAATTTCCGTGAACGTGGTTTGGCGAAGATTGATATAAAACCTCGTTAGTTTTTAGTTCGAGGCTATCGGAGTTTAATACAGATTTATTTCCTCCAAAGGTTCCAGATTGGAATAAAAATACTTTTCCTGGACCAGTGACATTTAAAAATTTGAAACTTACGCCGGAAAAATCATGGTTTAGATGACTTGTGTCCCAGCCGGGAAAAGGAATATTTGCTTGTTGGTCTCCGTTTTGTCCGAGGAAATATCCACTAATTCCAAAAATTTTGTGTAGGTGTTCCGGGAATTTGCGAAGAGCTTTGTCTGTTACATGCAAAATAAATGACTCTGGATTGCGGATCTCTGGTTTTTCCCCGGTGTCGTCGCGGCTTGCTAGGGTCAGCGTGTTATTTGGGGAGTAGGCAAAGAAAAGGTCTATATGCCCAGAATTAATAACATGTTTTCCGAAGACGTTAATTTTCTTTTTATCTTCTGTCCCTTCTTGTGTATCTTCTGTCCCTTCTTGTGTGGAAGGAGAGGAGTCAGAAGGGGATTCGGCTACTTCTGCAGAGTTTTCATCCTCAGAAGATGTTTCATTTTCTGAATTATCTGCAGCATTTGGGGTTGTGTCAGTTATCGCTGGGGTTGGAGAATTTGGGTCGCGTTCATCATTTTCATTTTTTTGAATTTCGAAAGCTACGGTAAATGGTTCAGAATCTTTTACTTCGCCATTGAGTTTTGTTGCTCGGGCAAAAGCTGAAATGTAATAGGTCCCGGCATACTGGAAAAACCAATGCCCGTGCTGATGTCCGGGCACAGGAAGAACTTCGCCGGGGGCAAGATAATAGTTTCCGCTTTTTAAGAACGGGGAAATCAAATCGTGATCGCCAGTTGCAAAATCATTGTTTCCGAAAATTGCTACAGGTCCAGGACCGGAAATTTTGGTGAAATGAATTTCTACTGATTGCATTCCATTTTGGGCTTGGTTGGGGGCGCTCCATCCTGGTTCAAAGTAGTGCTTCGCGTCCCAATTTGCGGAGTAATATCCAGATTCTCCGCCTTTTGTTAGTTGTGTAAAAGGGTGGTCATCGGCCCAAGTTGAAGCATCGAATTCAAATACCACATCATTGGGATCGTATAAATTGTTGTTAATACCATTGGCCACCTGAACTATAGGAGATCCGGTGTCGGTAGTTACGTAAAAAGCGTCAGTATGATCTTGATTAAGATAAGTGTTGCGACCAGATACTGCTTCAGTTGTTCGTGTAGGAAGTAGGAGGAGAGCTGCGGTGCAAAGAATGCAAAGTAGGGCTGTTGGTAAAGAAAAAATTTTCTTCTGCATGAATTTCTTTCTAATTTTGTATTAGTTCATTTAATGCGTGCGAAACTATTTGGAGCTTGTTCGCTGGTGAGGTCATGCTCAACTTTATTGTAATGATAATTATTATCAATAACAAGGGGTGGTTGGGTCACATTCATAAATTTGCAAAGAAAATATTTGCGTACTTCAACGAGGAACTGCGCAAAGTTAACGCGGGACCGCGCAAAGTTAATATATGGAAAATATGTAAAACTGCTATTAACTTGGTAAAATCTGCATCAGTGACTAGCAGCTTTTGCAATCAACTTCTTTATGAATTAGCAAATAGTAACATTTACCGCGAGACCTCCAAGAGAGGTTTCTTTATACTTCGATTGCATATCAAGACCTGTTTCGCGCATTGTCTTAATTACTGAATCGAGTGAAACAATATGTGAACCATCTCCGCGAAGGGC
>JAXFDG010000086.1:0-2625 GCA_034173665.1 Arcanobacterium sp. | reverse complement strand
CTGACGACGAGGAGAAATCCTAGTCCTGCTAAACAATTACGCACGGCGGATAAGATAACCGCTATCTGTGTTGAAGCTAAAACTCCGGAAATAATAAGTGTTACTGAAAGAGTTATAGCGATAAATCCTACGAAGATAGTGCGACGGTAACTTCTTTCTGATGACGGAAATGATTCTTCAATTTCCACTCCGGGAGATGCAAAACTAGGAATCATCCCAATCGAGATTAGTGTAGTGATCAGGTAAAGCGGTGTAAATTCTGCGCTTAGACGGAATGGGACGTCTAATTTTAGCTCACCTATCTGCATTGACCATATCGCTACCAGTAAAGTGCAGAGAAAACTGGGGAAATTAATCCAGATTTTAAAGAAATTAAGCATTGTTACCCACACAAATTATTCATCGCTTGAAATGCTTTTGATGCTTCTTGTTCTGTAGCGTCATTATTAATCCAATGTGCTACCGTCTCGCGGGCAGCAGAGATTTCTTGGATTTTGTCATCAGAGATAGCGAATAACTTTTCTTCCGGCAAAGATTCTAAACAAGTGAAATGGCCAAGTAGATTAAAAATACTGGTTTCTGGATCTAACGGTTCTGGCCCTTTAATATCTTTTAAACTCAGTAAATATGGAATTTTGATAACTGTTCCGGAGATTTCCGAGTCGAGTTTCGCTAGTTTTTCAACTATTGGTTGTATCTTTGAAACACCCGGTTTAAGCCTTTTATGCTGCTCTTTAGGAACGCATATTTTTACTCCGGTAGTAGAAATATCTGCACAATAGTTGAAGGCATTTGGGCGATCTTTCCACATTTGAATTTGATTTTGAAATGGAAGGGAGCCAAAAGAAAGTAACGCTATTATAACTCCAATGATAGTTACGAATTTTTTGTCAAAAGCATAGCCGCAGAGTGTGATAAGACCACTTATTGCTAGGAAAATGAAAGTGCACAGTAAGAAAATTAAACCAGATGAACTGTATTCCATCTGTCCAACCCATTCAATACTTGCACCAATATAGCTATTTAGTGCACTTATGGAACCAATTTGTAGTGAAGACATAGCCATATAGCAAACTGCAAATACTGGCCCTGTAAGCGGGTGGGGGAGTAAGTATCCTAAACCTGCACCAAAAAATATGGTACCTACTAAATGTAGGAGTGTTAATGGAACTGGTGCTAAAGCAACGCGGCTTAGTTCTAATCCGTTTGCTACCCCAATTAGGGAGATAATCATAGTTATTAGTAGTGTTGCAAAAATTGCTCCGAAGGAAATTTTTATTGGTTCTTGGAGGTAAGCGCGAATTCGTCCACTGTTTGGGAAACTTTCGATGATTTCAGAACGTGTCCTTAACGTCCACGAACGGATAGCTGCTAAACCTGCGCAGACTGGTGCGAGAATAATAGTTGCTGTTAATGCCGAATCTATAGACCATACTAGTGAAATACTTTTAGTTGCGAATGATTCCCAGTACATCAGCAGCATTGTTAAAAAATTGGCTAAGAAAGCAATGAGGAACCATAAATTTCTAATTGCCCAAGACATGTAAGTATCCTGCTTCTAAATCTGAAACGTCTTCAGAGCTGTTGCCAAGGCTTGCTAGTTTATCTATAGAACCAGACCAAAGTTGCTTACCATGATTAATCACAACAAGGTTGCTGGAGATACCACGTAAGTCTTCGATAATATGTGTGGAAATTAAGATGGCTGTCTCGTTCTTAAGCTCAGCAAGCATCTTTCGGAATTCTATGCGTTGTTCTGGATCTAAACCTACGGAAGGTTCATCTAGAATTAGAACTTCTGGAGAATGCACTATTGCGCCTGCAAGAAATGCCCTTCTACGTTCACCACCTGAAATTTTCCCAATCATTCTGTCGCGTAACGAAAGCGTATTAGTCTTCGTCAAAGCCCGCTCAACAGCAAGTTTTGGATTTCCTTTACCGCCATTCATGCGATAGCAGTATTCAACAAAGTCAGAAATTGAAGTTGTTGTAGTCCAAGTTGGGTTTTGCGGAAGGAAGCCGGTTTTCTTCCGCAAAACCGAGTAGTCGCGAGAGGTTCTAATCTGTTTTTCTTTATGGAAAATATGCCCATCTTTGGGTTTGGTTACTCCTGCGAGAATTTTTAGCGCAGTTGTTTTTCCGGCTCCATTAGGGCCAACTAACCCTGTAATGCCAACGGGAAGAGAAAGATTTAGACCGCAGAGCACAGGGTTAGCTCCATAATCAAAAGTAAGATTTTTACCTTCACGAATATACATTTTGTAAATACCGACCTTTATATTTCTTAGCGTCCTTATGGTTTGGCGGTGAGAAGCGTGCTGCATTTATCTACTGCGAGAAGTATTAGAGATGCGCTTAATGAGACAGAGTTAAGAAGTGCTGCAAGGATGATTTTTGTTTAACTTCATTGTTAATTATCTCCCCAAAAAATAATTCTGGTAATTTATACGGATGTATAAATTACCAGAATTATATAGTTTGTATGATTTCTAGGCAATAGATTTAAATATTTTCGTATTTTGAAAATTTAAATCTTGCATAGCAAACGATGTTTGTTATTACAGCTGAATCTACCTATCGCTTTCTTGTGCACGTACTGCACGCTTTGCGGTATCAAGCACTTCG
>JAXFDG010000085.1:0-10551 GCA_034173665.1 Arcanobacterium sp. | reverse complement strand
GCACGGGCGCTTACTGCAATCGCGCCAATTATTGCCGCGAATATTGCTTATTAGTTTTTCGCATGGGTATTTCAGCGTGGTTATTGTTTGCTAGTTCGGGGGATCAGTAAACAATAATGTCGTATTTCCTTAAACTAGGCCGCTGGTATTGCCTGAGATAGGCGAGTGCGGTTACTGCCCGAGATAGGCGAGTGCTCTGCAAAGAATCTTTCGATGAGATTCTGTGAGTTCTGCCTGAAGCTCTTTTGTGGCTAATTCACCTGGAGTGAACCAAGAGAATTCAACAGCTTGAGAGAAGGCCTCGCAATCGCCAGCCATTGGCACTATATATCCGAGTGAAACTGCATGTTGGCGTGAATCGTGCAAGGCATCGCCAGGGGTGGGGAAATATTCACCCACGGTAAACGGGACTGCAGATACTGGAAGCTGTGGGAGAGCCATGGGGCCCAAGTCTTTGGCGATGTGTCGCGCTAAAGCATCATGAATCGTTTCATGATAAAGAACTCGACCTGAAACTATCGTACGAACTAAGGCTTCGTCGTCGGCGCATAAAAGAAGGCCGACTGCAATAAGCTTTCCAGATTCATCGAGACGGATAGGCACGACGTCGACATAAAGCATTGGAACTTTATTGCGCACAAATTCGAGTTCTTCAGGGGAAAGCCAAGAGCCCATATCGGATGTGTCAAGATGATTCATAGTTTGATTCTGCCATTTTGTGCTGAGTGACAATAGTATTTTTAAGAAAATTAGGCGAGTAGTGAACAGAGTCCGGTGAAGAACAGTGTGGGTGGGCGCTCTGAGGCTCTTTATCGTTATTTCAGAGATAACGATTAAGTGACGATAAATGTTGTAAAGTTAAGGTATGAAGAAATACTTGCCACAGGTTTTATTGGGAAATTTGATTCTTGCGATAGTGATGATCGGATTCGCGATTTATGCTGTAGTGAAGCTCGGGTTGGAACCAACTTCTTACATGATTGCGATAATTGCACTGGTTCTTGGAGGATTGGTGATTTATGCTTTCCGTGAGTTTAAACCGATGCTAGTAGCATATGCGACTTTAGGATTAGCTTTAGTAATCCCCACTAAACTTGGTCTTGTTCCAATGATTGTGGGTGGAATTTTATTTATGCTAACAGCATCATTAGTGCTTTATGTGGACTTTGATGACCGAAAATAATTGTATGTTAGTAGGAACGCAAGTAAATTAATGGGAATTTGTGGTTGATTTGAGAGGTGTGGAAAGAGACGATGGCTGAACAAATAGAACTAAAAGTTGGAGATCTCGCACCAGACTTTACTTTGCCGGCAGCTGGTGGGGGAGAAGTAACTCTTTCGCAGGTGGTAGCGCAAGCAGATAAAGGCGTTGTGGTTTATTTTTATCCGAAGGCTCTAACCCCTGGGTGTACTACTCAAGCGTGTGATTTCCGTGATTCGGAAAATTCTTTGCGTAGTGCCGGGTATAGCGTTATTGGGGTTTCCCCAGATTCCGTGAAGGCACTTGAAAAGTTTGTGGATGCAAAGGATTTGAACTTCCCACTTGTTGGTGATGAAAGCAAGGAAGTTTTGCGGGCTTGGGGTGCCTATGGAGCGAAGAAGAATTATGGAAGATTGATTCAAGGGGTAATTCGTTCCACTTTTGTGATTGATAAAGACGGCAAGATTGAGCATGCTCTTTACAATGTGAAGGCAACTGGTCATGTTGCGCGTTTGCGAAAGTTACTTGGAATTGACTAACGCAGTGAATTATGGCTAAGCTTAGCTGGTCCGAGAAATTTGAGTTCTTTTGAATTTAAGATTCTTGGGACGCGCGAGTGGCGAAATTGGCAGACGCGCTGGATTTAGGTTCCAGTGCCTTCGGGCGTGAGGGTTCAAGTCCCTCCTCGCGCACTACGAGAAGCCTGAACGGTGAAAAAGCCGTTCAGGCTTTGTTATTAGTGAAGGCGCCGAAGTAGTGCTCAATTCTGCGGAGCGGGATTGATGGCACTAGAGAAGTTTTGGGGTTGTGTGAAAAAGCCGTTCAGGCTTTTTTATTAGTGAAGGCGCCGATTTTCTTTTGAAATAGTAATGAGTAACTATTTTTGCGGCGAAAGTTACCTTCTGCCTTGGTTTAGCGGTAACCTTGAATAGCTATGAATACTTCACAGATTTCCGACGCCGAAGTTCGCGTCCGTTTTTGTCCTTCACCAACTGGTACGCCTCACGTAGGTATGGTTCGTACCTGTCTTTTTAACTGGGCGTATGCCCGTCATACTGGCGGCACTTTCGTTTTCCGTATTGAAGATACTGATGCGCAGCGTGATTCTCAGGAATCTTATGAGCAGATTATTGATTCTTTGCGCTGGCTTGGTCTTGACTGGGATGAAGGTGCAGAAATTGGTGGCCCACATGGTCCATATCGTCAATCTGAGCGGATGGATATTTACCGTGATGTGGCGGCAAAGCTTCTTGAAGCTGGATATGCCTATGAGTCTTTCTCAACTCCAGAAGAGATTGAGGCCCGTCATCGTGCCGCTGGGCGTGATCCGAAGCTTGGATACGATGGTTTTGACCGCGATTTAACTGAAGAGCAGAAGGCAGCTTTCCGTGCTGAGGGTCGAGAGCCGGTATTGCGAATCAGAATGCCGGATGAAGATGTTACGTTTAATGACCTCGTGCGTGGTGAAATCACTTTTAAAGCGGGTTCAGTTCCTGACTATGTGATTGTTCGTGCCAATGGTGATCCGCTCTACACGCTTACGAATCCGGTCGACGACGCCATGATGGAAATCAATCACGTGCTTCGTGGTGAAGATTTGCTTTCTTCCACTCCGCGCCAGATTGTGCTTTATCGGGCTTTAATTAAGCTTGGAATTTGTAAGCAGATGCCACTCTTTGGCCACCTTCCATATGTGATGGGTGAGGGGAATAAGAAGCTTTCAAAGCGTGATCCTGAATCAAACCTGCTTTTGCATCGTGATCGAGGCATGATCCCAGAAGGCTTATTGAATTATCTTGCGCTTCTTGGGTGGTCAATTGCTGCCGACCGCGATATCTTTACCCAGGATGAATTGGCACAAGCTTTTGATGTGGCTCAGGTTAATCCAAATCCAGCACGTTTTGATGACAAGAAGTGTATTGCAATTAATGCCGAGCATATTCGCCGTCTTGAGGTGAATGATTTACGTGATCGCTTAGTTCCGTTCTTGCATCGTGACGGTTTTGTTTCGGCTGCTAGTTTTTCTGAACTTACATCGCGTGAGCAGGAAATTTTCACTGCCGCTGCACCACTTGTGCAGACGCGTATTCAACTCTTGGGAGAAGCTTCTGATTTAATGAAGTTCCTATTCATCGATCGGGAGAATCTGGAATACCAAGAAAAAGCAGTGTCGAAGTTGAAAGAGACCACGGCGTCGGTAATTGAAAAGACGATCGAGATTTTCTCAGGAATGTCGGACGAAGATTTTACTGCTGAGGGAATTAAAGAACGTTTTGATGCGGCGATAGTGCAGGAGATGGAAGTAAAGCCACGTTTTGCATATGGTCCACTTTTTGTGGCGATGACTGGTACTAACGTTTCGCTTCCAGTGGTTGATTCAATGGTGATTTTAGGACGTGAAGAAGTAATTGCTCGTCTCGAGCGATTCCATGCGGCTCTTTAAGGTCCAGCATCTCGCAGAGAGCTAAACGGTGAGTAATTCCTCCGGAGAAATTTAGCTTAGGGAGATTGTGAATCTATAAAACTTGGTTGAGAGTGAGTACATTCACTCTCAACCAAGTTTGCGTTATCGGCTTTTCCTTGCGTAAACTGTATATTCGTTGTGGTAATTCCACAAACACCATGGGGTATGGTGTAATTGGCAGCACGAGTGATTCTGGTTCATTTAGTCTAGGTTCGAGTCCTGGTACCCCAGCGAAGAGAGAAATTTAATTTTCTCTTTCTAGGCCCCGTTCGTCTAGCGGCCTAGGACGTCGCCCTCTCACGGCGGTAACACGGGTTCAAATCCCGTACGGGGTACAAGTAATTCTCATTCATGGAATTCCAAGAGTGTAGAGTTACGGTTCAAGATGATTGAACAAAGTTGAATCAGAGACTCGGTTTCGGATTTTTGATTTGAAATAATTTAATAGCTAGGCCCCGTTCGTCTAGCGGCCTAGGACGTCGCCCTCTCACGGCGGTAACACGGGTTCAAATCCCGTACGGGGTACAAGTAAGCTCGGAAGCATTAGTTTCCGAGCTTTATTATCTTTAGTTGGGGGAGGAGGTTCAGAAATCTGTGGATTTCTGAACCTCCAAGCCGCCTTTACGGTTTATTTCGACTAAGTTCCGTTGACTTGTTTAGATTAACCCACGACGTTCAAGAACTGCTTCTGGGCGTGGTTCGCGTCCAAGAACAGCTTTGAAGGAGTCCATTGCTGGACGTGTATTTCCACGTGAGAGAATCTCGTCGCGTACTTTCTGACCAGCTTCTCGATTTAAGCCGCCATCGCTGTCTTTAGCGCCAGTAGTGCGGTACCAGTTTTCAATATCTGCTGCGAGAGCTTCGGCCCAAGTGTAGGCGTAGTATTGAGCATCGTATCCGCCGCCGAAAGTGTGGTTAAAGTACGCCGAGCGATAGCGAGGTGGGATCAATTCATAATCAATACCAAAACGGCTTAAGGCTTCGGCTTCAAACTTTTCTACGTCGTCTGGAATCTCGTTGGAACCGAGCTGATGCCAAGCCTGATCGAGCAAAGCAGCAAAAAGCTGTTCGCTTGTTTCAAAGCCTTGACCAAATTTTTCTGCGGCAATAATTTTCTCTACAAGCTCTTCGGAAATAATTTCGCCAGTTTCATAGTGGCGGGCGTAATTTCGGAGCACGATTGGGTTCGTGGCCCACATTTCGTTCATTTGTGACGGCGTTTCTACGAAATCTCGAGTAACTGCAGTCCCTGAAAGGCTTCGGTATTTTGTTTCGCTGAGCATTCCGTGAAGCGCGTGGCCAAATTCGTGGAAGACAGTAATTACTTGATCCCATGTTAGTAGGCAAGGTTCGCCAGCAGCAGGTTCAGGATAATTACAGTTATTCATAATCACTGGAATTGTGCCATCGTGTTTTGCGCCGACGACGAGCGAATTCATCCAAGCACCGCCATGCTTTCCGTTTCGACGATAGTAGTCTGCCTGGAAAATAGCGATTGTTTCAGAGTTTTCATCACGTACTTCCCAAGTGCGAACGCTTGGTAAATATCCCGGAAGATCGGTTCGTTCATGGAAAGTGATGCCAAAGAGTTTGTTTGCGGCAAAGAAAATGCCGTTCTCGACTACCGAGTTCAGTTCGAAGTATGGTGCGAGTTGGGCATCGTCTACGCCGAGTTCACTACGAGCCTGCTCGCGGTAGTACAACCAGTCAGCAGCTGCGAGTGGCTTTCCGGCACGTGTAGCAAGGTCCTCCGCTTCCAGTTTTGCTTTCTTTAAAGCTGCGGCAGCCACAGATTCAAGTAGTGGCATTACTGCAGCAGTAGATCCTGCCATAGCACTTTCAGCGGCGATTTGGGCGTGGTGTGGCCTGCCGAGAAGTTCAGCTCGCTGTGCACGGAGCAGGGCAAGTTTTAGCACTAGTTCGCGAGTATCGGATTCTGGGTGTTTCCCAAGTCCGCGCTCAAGAGAAGCTGCTAGGAGCTTTGCGCGTGTTTCTGGGTTATCTAGTTCAGTTAATAGCGCTTGGTTGGTGAAGTTATCAATACTTAAACGATAGTTACCTTCAGTATCACGAAGCCCTTCGAGTTTTACACTGCTAAGTCCAGAGAGTGCTCCCGCGGAAACTTCTTCTGGGGTGAAACTCAGCTCGGCATCGGTCATTGCTTGTACAGTACGTTGCCCGAACTCGATAGTAGCTTTCGAGATTTCAGTATCGAGGTTTGCGAGTTGTTCTTTTTCGGCAGGGGAGAGCGTGATTCCGCCGCGTTCAAAGGCCGTAATTTCTTCTGCTAAATAGTGAGCGCTCTCTGAGTCAAGTGTTACTTCACCATTTTTACCGGCGGCTTGTAGCGCCTGTAAGCGATTATAGATTCGTTCATCAAGACGGAATTTAGAGTAGTGTTCTGAAAGCTTCGGGCCAATTTCTGCTTGAATTTCATCTAGCTCTGGGCCGCCAATAGAACTAAATAAAGTAAATGCAATATTTGCAACTTCATCGAGTTTCCGACCGCAATCTTCAAGGACAAGAATTGTGTTTTCAATAGTCGGCGCATCCTGTGCGGATGCTACCTGCTCCCACCCAGCAAGTTGCTCAGCCATTGCGACTTCAAAAGCTGGAGCAATATGCTCAGGTTTAATCTCAGCCCACATTGGAACTTGATATGGGAGAGTCGATCGTGAAAGTAATGGGTTGCTTGAATTCTTTTCTGCATTAGTACTCATGCATTAATTTTACCGCAGGAGAAATCCCGTCAAGTATTAACGCAGAGGAATGAGATTAAGGAGAAAATTAAGCTACGTCGGTATGCTTAAGCACTTCTGTTAAACGATTTGCAGCAGCAACTACTGCAGCTGCATGTTGCCGTCCAGGCTGGCGACCCATACGCTCAATTGGACCAGAAATTGATACGGCGGCAATTACTCGTCCAGAAGGGCCACGCACCGGTGCGGAAATAGAGGCAACGCCAGCTTCACGTTCCCCAATTGACTGTGACCAGCCACGACGACGAACCGCTGAAAGCACTGTCGCAGTAAATTGTGCTCCGTGCAGACCGCGATGTAGGCGCTCCGGTTCTTCCCATGCTAACAAGACCTGTGCGGCCGATCCGGCATGCATGGAGAGAGTTGCCCCAACTGGAATTGAATCACGTAATCCCATGGATCGTTCTGCTGCTGCAACACAAATACGTTGGTCGCCTTGACGGCGATAGAGTTGTGCTGATTCTCCAGTGTGATCACGTAAAGCAAGGAGTACTGGATTTGCGGCGGCGAGAAGTCGATCTTCACCGGCTGCAGAGGAAAGTTCGGTTAAGCGTGGTCCGAGCACAAAGCGCCCTTGCATGTCGCGTGCTACCAAGCGATGGTATTCGAGAGCGACTGCAAGTCGATGTGCTGTTGGGCGAGCAAGCTCAGTTGCGGTTACTAGCTGCGCTAATGTAAGCGGGCCAGCTTCAAGTGCGCCAAGAACGTGTGCGGCTTTGTCTAATACGCCAACGCCACTACCAGATTCACTGCTTTCCATAGCTCGATATTGCCATATCACTAGGTGAGACGCAAACGCAGACGCTTCATTTTTCACACATTCTAGAGCTAAAGAAAAGATACATCGTGAGTTGAAAGTAGCACTATGAGTGGAACACTAGCAGAGAAGGTCTGGGCTGACCATATTGTGAAGCATGGCGAGGATGGGGCACCTGATCTTCTATATATTGATCTCCAACTTTGCCATGAGGTAACAAGTCCACAAGCTTTTGAAGGGTTGCGCCTTGCCGGGCGGCAGGTGCGTCGTCCAGATTTGACGATTGCTACAGAGGACCACAACACCCCAACTTTAAATATTGATCTTCCAATTGCTGATCCAACTTCACGGGTGCAAATCGACACCCTGCGGCAAAATGCGCAAGACTTCGGGATCCGGATTCATTCACTAGGTGATGCGGATCAGGGAATCGTGCACGTCGTTGGTCCGCAGCTTGGAATCACGCAACCAGGCATGACCATTGTTTGCGGTGACTCCCACACCTCGACTCACGGTGCTTTCGGTGCGCTCGCTTTTGGTATTGGAACTTCGGAAGTTGAGCATGTGTTAGCAACCCAGACTTTGCCACTTGCTCCTTTTAAGACCATGGCAATTAACGTAAATGGCAAGCTTCGCCCAGGAACTACTGCAAAGGATATTATTCTTGCGGTAATTGCCAAGATTGGCACGAATGGTGGTCAAGGCTATGTGCTTGAATATCGTGGTGAGGCGATTCGAGAACTTTCGATGGAAGCTCGAATGACGATTTGTAATATGTCTATTGAAGCTGGTGCTCGTGCAGGCATGATTGCTCCAGATGAAACTACTTTCGCTTATCTTAAGGGCCGCCCACATGCTCCAGAAGGGGCAGAATGGGATGCGGCAGTTGAGTACTGGAAGACTCTTCGGACTGACGACGACGCCGTCTTCGATGCAGAGGTAGATTTGGATGCGAACACTCTTGAACCGTTCGTAACTTGGGGCACCAACCCAGGTCAGGGTGTGCCAATCTCAGGTGAAGTTCCAGACCCAGTTGATATTGCTGATGAAACAAAGCGTCTTGCGGCGGAACGTGCACTGGAATATATGGATCTTGCGCCGGGAACAAAGATTCGCGACATCGCAGTGGATACCGTCTTTATTGGTTCTTGCACTAATGGTCGGATTGAAGATCTGCGTTCAGTAGTAAATGTAATTAAGGGCAAGAAGAAAGCCGACGGTGTGCGCGTATTGGTCGTTCCAGGCTCGGCTCGAGTACGCCTCCAAGCAGAGGCTGAAGGTATCGATAAAGTCTTTAAGGATTTTGGGGCAGAATGGCGTAATGCTGGTTGTTCGATGTGTTTAGGTATGAATCCAGATCAACTTGCTCCGGGTGAACGTGCGGCTTCGACTTCAAACAGAAATTTTGAAGGACGCCAAGGTAAAGGTGGCAGAACACATCTCGTTTCACCATTAGTTGCGGCAGCTACAGCAATTCGGGGCACACTTTCGACGCCGTCGGATCTTTTGGAAAATGAATAAGGGAAGGTAGAAGCAATGGAAAAGTTTATCTCTCATACTGGTGTTGGAGTTCCGCTTCGTCGTTCCAATGTTGATACTGATCAAATTATCCCGGCAGTATATTTGAAGCGCGTACAGCGCACAGGTTTTGAGGACGCCCTTTTTGCGGCTTGGCGTAACGATCCAGATTTTGTGTTGAACCAAACTGAATATAAGCGTGGATCTGTGCTGATTGCTGGAAATGACTTTGGCACCGGTTCTTCGCGTGAACATGCGGTTTGGGCATTGAAAGATTATGGTTTTAAGGCTGTTATTGCGCCGCGTTTTGCCGATATTTTCCGTGGTAATGCCGGAAAGCAAGGCCTTGTTGCAGGAGTGGTCTCGCAAGACGATATTGAACAACTCTGGAAGATTCTTGAAACCGAACCGGGAACTGAAGTAACTGTTGATTTAGAGAATCGGGTTGTTAGTGCGGGAGCATTTAGTTGCCAGTTCCAGATTGATGACTATACCCGTTGGCGATTAATGGAAGGTCTTGATGATATCGGTTTGACCTTGCGTGACGAACATCTAATTGCAGAGTTTGAAGCACGACGCCAAAGCTTTAAGCCAAAGACTTTACCTGCAAAACATTTGCCGGCGGAACACGTTGAATCGGCTCGGCCAAAAGATGAATCTGAGGCACTTGTTTAATCATTGATTCAGCTTCGGGTAGGCTATTAATGTTTAATCTTAAGGAGCTTTAATGTCCGGTTCGAAGTTGCGGGTTATCGGTGGTAAACCACTACAAGGAACAATCACCGTGCGTGGTGCAAAGAACTTTGTGCCAAAGGCGATGGTTGCTGCGCTTTTATCGAAAGAAACCTCAGTGTTACGGAATGTTCCGTTGATTCGGGATGTTGATGTGGTGGCACAACTTTTGCGTGCACATGGGGCAGAGGTTGAATACGATCAAGAAGCCGGCACCGTGACAATTACGCCAAGTGATTTGCGTCTGCCAGATCCGTTAGAAGTAGACCAGCTTGCTGGAACTTCACGAATTCCGATTCTTTTTTGTGGCCCGCTTCTGCACCGTCTGGGTGAAGCTTTTATTCCAGATCTCGGTGGCTGCCATATTGGTGATAGACCAGTAGATTTTCATTTGCAGGTCCTTGAGAATTTTGGGGCAGTGCGGAATGTGAAAGAGTTTGGACTGCACTTAACTGCACCAAAAGGTTTGAAAGCGCGGAAGGTGCATTTGCCATATCCTTCAGTTGGGGCAACCGAACAAACCCTTTTAGCGTCTGTGAGAGCCCGGGGTGTTACTGAGCTAACTGGAGCTGCAATTGAACCTGAAATTATGGATCTGATTGCGGTCCTGCAAAAAATGGGAGCAATTATTACCGTTGATACGGATCGGACAATCCATATCGAAGGTGTTGAAGAACTCCATGGATACAGTCACACAGCGCTTCCAGATCGGATTGAAGCTGCTTCTTGGGCTTGTGCTGCTTTGGCAACTAAAGGTGATGTGACGGTTCTTGGAGCGAAACAAGCCGATATGATGAACTTCTTGAATGTGTTCCGGAAAATCGGTGGGAAATTTGATATTTCTGATGAGGGAATTCGTTTCTGGCATACAGGCGGGGAGCTTCGCTCTATTCCTTTGGAAACTGATGTGCATCCGGGATTTATGACTGATTGGCAGCAGCCAATGGTTGTTGCCTTGACGCAGGCCACTGGAATTTCGGTAGTTCATGAAACTGTTTACGAAAATCGACTTGGTTTTACTGAGGCTCTGAAAAAGATGGGAGCACACATCCAGGTTTATAGTGAATGCCTCGGCTCGAAGCAATGCCGTTTTGGCCGTGAGAATTTCTTCCATTCAGCT
>JAXFDG010000084.1:0-2344 GCA_034173665.1 Arcanobacterium sp. | reverse complement strand
AGAGCGGAAAAGTTTACTTTTTCCGTATAAAACATGGCGATAATCGTAATTGCAATTAAATCATCGACTACCGCGAGTGTAAGTAAGAAAATTCGCAGTGGGGAGGGGAGATGGGATCCAATAATTGCTAGTACGGCTACAGCGAATGCAATATCAGTAGCTGTGGGGATTGCCCAACCAAATAGTGTTTCGGGGTTATTCCAGTTAATGGCTGCGTAGATTAAGGCGGGGAGGGCCACTCCTCCAAAAGCTGCAGCTACCGGAACTAAAGCTCGCCGTGGATTACGTAAATCACCAGCGACTAGTTCATGCTTTAGTTCAAGGCCAACTAAGAAGAAGAAAATCGCGAGTAGCCCGTCTGCAGCCCATGTTCCCAAACTTAGTTTCAGGTGAATCCAGGAAGTGTTAAAGCCTAGTTCAAAGTCACGTAATGCAAAGTATTGCTCTGCCCAGGGTGAGTTGGCCCAGATAACGGCAACTATCGCGGCAATTATGAGTGCTAGTCCGCCAGCAGTTTCTGTTCGAAGGATATTTCCAATTCTTTGAAATTCACGGTATGAACCGCGTGAAAGAGCAGTGGTGCTTTGCGTAACAGTAGTGTCTTGTACGACGTCGGTAGTTTTTGGTGTGTGGGCATTAGTCATATATCGTCCTGTCGCTAGAAGATGCTTTTCGTCGACCAGACTTCCCGACACGCCTCTATTGATACTATGTGCACTTACTTTAAGAAAACTACCTTGATGTCAAAATAGTGATAAATCTTTGAATTTTTCTAATATTGCAAGCCTTTGGCAAAATGGCATTTGTGAGTAATCCATTTGAGAGAATTGGTTCTGGAGCAAAAGCATATGCTGATGTGCGGCCAAGTTACCCGCAGCAACTTATTGATTCTTTACAGCTTGATGCTGCGAAGAAAGTTCTTGATATCGGAGCTGGGACGGGAAAACTTACTGCTCAACTAGTTCGTACTGGAGTGCAAGTTTTTGCCCTGGAACCTGCTGCGGATTTTCGCGAAACTTTTTTGCGGGCTCTGCCAGAATTCTCGGTAGAGAGATTATTATCGACGACGGCGGAGGCCACTTCACTCCCAGCTCACAGTTTTGACTTACTTACCTATGGTCAATGTTGGCATTGGTTGGACTCTGAAGCAGCGAGTGCAGAAGCACAGCGGATTTTGCGGCCTCAGGGAGAAGTGGCAATTTTCTTTAATCAATTCCGTGTTGAAATTCCTTGGGTTTTACAGCTCTCGCGGATTATGCGCTCAGGAGATGTGCATCGTTTTGATAAACCGCCAAAATTGAGTGCTGCATTTGCGGAACCAAAATTAACTCATGTGCAGTGGGAGCAGCCCTTAACAGTGCAAGAACTATTTGAACTTGGCACAACGCGATCTTCTTGGATTAAATCGACACCCGAGAATCGAGCCCGAATGCGGGAAAATCTTCGCTGGTATCTAGAAGAAGAATTAGGATACACGAATAACGATATGGTGATGTTGCCATACCATACGTATTTGTGGCGATCGCAATTGAAATAAAGCCGTTGAATTAAAAAAGTGTGGCTGGTAAATTTCACCAGCCACAAATTTTTAGATTTATTTTACTTCTTGTTTTTCCAGTACTACTGCTTTTTTGGGAGTGGCTTATTTCGCCCACGAACCCAGAACACGATTAAGGTGATTGCAGCAATCAGAACAAAGAATGCGAAGGTGCGTCCAAGCCAAACCCCTGCACCCACACTAACTCCCGTAAAGGAAAGATCATCTAGTCGGGAATTGATAACTCCGTAAATAACTAGATTGATAACGGCGAGGAGGGTCGACACAATTCCAGTGATTAAGACAAAGGCTCGGCTTGGCTTGATGAAAGTGTAAACCGTAATTGCAATTGAAATTAGAATCATTAAAAGGAGTGCAATTCCAGGTGGAGTATCTCCGCTTGGAGATTCTCCAAATAACCCAATCGAGAGCTTTGCTCGAGAGAATGGTTCAGTAATAGTTGCTGCGGAGAGGAAAACTGTGAGAAGTTGGAGGCCGAGAACTGCAAGCAAGGCAATTAAGAGTGGTTTTGGTGCGTCAACACTAAGTTTTTGCACGGCGTCACTCCGGTAAAATTCTTTCGCTTTTTCGCTAGCTTCATTAAAGGTAGAAGAAGCAAGTGCGGCTGCACCCTTGCCAAATTCACTTGCACTCTGTGCGATTTGCTGTAGCGGATCGCTCTCTTTAGTCTTCTCAGTTTTTGTTGCAGCCTCTACAGTTGGTGCTGGGGTTTCTACAGCTTCAGTGTCGCCTGCGGTTGCTGCTGCAGAAGGCTGTTCATCTTCAGCTGCTACTGGAGTAACCGCT
>JAXFDG010000083.1:0-8447 GCA_034173665.1 Arcanobacterium sp. | reverse complement strand
GAATTAGCAAATAGTAACATTTACCGCGAGACCTCCAAGAGAGGTTTCTTTATACTTCGATTGCATATCAAGACCTGTTTCGCGCATTGTCTTAATTACTGAATCGAGTGAAACAATATGTGAACCATCTCCGCGAAGGGCGGTGCGCGCAGCGGCAATAGCTTTTACGGAAGCGATGGCATTACGTTCAATACATGGTATTTGCACCAACCCGCCAATTGGGTCGCAGGTTAATCCTAAATTATGTTCCATGCCAATTTCGGCAGCATTCTCTACCTGTTGCGGAGACCCGCCAAGTATTGCGGCCATTCCACCAGCTGCCATTGAGCAGGCAGAGCCAACCTCTCCTTGGCAGCCGACTTCGGCTCCAGAAATAGATGCTGTGTTTTTAAAAATGATTCCAATGGCTCCTGCAGTTAATAAGAATCGAACGATAGCATCATGGTCATCTGTGCGCACGAAATCGTTGTAATAGCGTAATACGGCAGGGATAATCCCAGCGGCGCCGTTTGTTGGTGCAGTTACCACACGTCCGCCAGCGGCATTTTCTTCATTTACTGAGAGTGCGTACAAAGTAATCCAATCCATTCCAGAAAGTGGGTCACTTTGAGGAGCTTCAATGCTGAGTTTGCGATAAAGAGCAGGAGCGCGACGTGTTACACGCAAAGCTCCCGGAAGAACACCCTCGGTCTTAATACCATTTTCAATACACTCATTCATTACATTCCAAATTGCAATAAGACCAGAACGAACCTCAGCTTCAGTGCGCCAAGTTAATTCATTTTCAAGAGCAACTCGAGCAATTGAAAAACCAGTATCTTTACAAATTTTTAGTAAATCTTCAGCGGTATGGTATGGATACGGAATTTCCGAATCGTCGTCGTCAAGCGTGCTACATTCCTCGGCGTCGCCTCTTACAACAAAGCCGCCACCGATGGAATAAAAGTATCCTTCATGGATCACAACATCATTTTCTCCGAGCGCAACTAGTTTCATTCCATTAGGATGTGCGGGGAGCTCAATTTCGCCGGAGAAAGTAATGCAATCTTGCGACTTAAAAGATACTTCTTGCCCATTTGGCAGTTTTAAGAATCCTTTTTGATGGACTTCTTTGACGAGCGGACCAGCGGCACGAGGATCCACTGTTTCCGGAACTTCTCCGAGCAGACCGAGAATTACGGCGAAATCAGTCCCGTGACCGAGCCCGGTGGCCCCAAGAGAACCGTAAAGTGTGCAATTTATGGTCTGAATTTTTAATAATTCTGCAGCTGGAATTTCATCAATAAACTGCTTCGCTGCACGCATCGGGCCAACAGTATGTGAAGAAGACGGACCGATACCAATTGAAAATAAATCAAACACACTTAACGCCATTCCAATAGCGTACCGAAAAATTACCTGTTATAGCAGCTTTCTTTAGTTTCTAATGAGGGTTATTTTGCGCACGCGTTCCGGGATAAGGCTTCAGATTTTGTTGTAAAGCATTATCCTTAGATAGGAACTAAGGAGGAAAATTGAATCTAAATATCGATGGTTCTGTTGTCGAAGTTGCACCAGGGATTAATGGTATAGATTTTTTTGCGCAGCAACGCGAGATTGTGGCGCTTCGAGTTGATGGTGTGTTGAAAGATCTCGCAACGGTTTTAAGCACATTTTCTGAAGACGCGGTGATTGAAACAGTAACAATCGATTCTCCTGATGGGTTGAATATCCTCCGGCATTCAGCAACTCATGTTTTAGCACAAGCAGTGCAGAATAAATTTCCGGATGTGAATCTTGGTATTGGGCCATTTATTACAGATGGTTTTTACTATGACTTCGGAAATATTGATGCGGTGACCCCAGAACTTTTGAAAGTTCTAGAAAAAGACATGAAACGCATCGTGAAAGAAGGGCAACGTTTTGTGCGCCGTGTTATTACGGACGACGAGGCTCAGGTTGAACTTGCGAATCAGCCGTATAAGTTAGAACTAGTCTCCTTGAAGGGTGGCTCCGATTCAGATAATAATCAGGCTGCTGATGGAGCTGCTATTGAAGTAGGCGGGGCAGAACTGACGATGTACGATAACGTTCGTCGTGACGGAGAAGTCGTTTGGACTGATCTTTGCCGCGGACCGCATCTTCCAAATACGAAACTTATTGGAAATGGTTTTGCTTTGACCCGCGCTTCAGCTGCTTACTGGCGTGGAGATCAAGCTAATGATTCATTGCAAAGAATTTATGGAACTGCTTGGCCAACAAAAGAAGATTTAGTTGCTTATCAAGAGCGAATCGCAGAAGCGGAACGCCGTGATCATCGTAAGCTCGGTACTGAACTTGATTTATTCTCTTTCCCCGATGAAATTGGTTCTGGGTTAGCGGTATTCCATCCAAAAGGTGGAATTATCCGGATGGAGATGGAAAACTATTCGCGTCAAAAGCATCTTGAAGGCGGATACTCATTCGTAAATACTCCACATATTACGAAGTCAAATCTCTTTGAAGTTTCTGGGCATCTCGATTTTTATGCTGAGGGAATGTATCCGCCAATGCAGCTTGATGAGGAACGCGATGCTGAAGGCAATGTGACCAAGCAGGGGGCAGATTACTATCTCAAGCCAATGAATTGCCCAATGCATAATTTAATTTTCCGTTCACGTGGACGTTCCTATCGGGAATTACCTTTGCGGTTGTTTGAATTCGGAACTGTTTATCGTAATGAAAAGTCGGGCGTAATTCATGGGCTTACTCGTGCTCGGGGCTTTACCCAGGACGATGCGCATATTTACTGTACCCGTGACCAAATGAAAGATGAGCTTTCCGAGCTTTTGAACTTTGTGCTTGAGCTTTTGAAAGATTACGGTCTAGATGATTTCTATCTCGAGCTTTCCACTAAGGATCCGAAGAAGTTTGTTGGCGCAGATGAACTTTGGGAAGAAGCAACAGCAACTCTTGCTGAAGTGGCTGCCGAATCTGGATTGGAACTTGTTCCTGACCCTGAAGGTGCGGCATTCTACGGGCCAAAGATTTCGGTGCAGGCTAAGGATGCTTTGGGGCGAACCTGGCAGATGTCCACAATCCAGCTAGATTTTAATCTTCCAGAACGCTTTGATTTGGAATACACTGCTCCAGATGGTTCACGTCAACGCCCGGTGATGATTCATCGTGCGCTATTTGGTTCAATTGAACGCTTCTTTGGCGTGCTTACAGAACATTATGCCGGGCAGTTCCCAGCATGGTTGGCTCCGGTTCAGGTACGTTGCGTGCCAGTGGCGGATGCGTTTGATGCGTATCTTGACGACGTCGCTGCTCAACTTCGTAGTCATGGAGTGCGAGTTGAAGTTGATAAATCAGATGATCGTTTCCCGAAGAAAATTCGTAACGCGTCCAAAGAGAAGATTCCGTTTACTTTAATTGCTGGCGGAGAAGACGAAGCAGCAGGTGCGGTTTCCTTCCGAATGAGAAATGGTGAACAAATTAATGGAATTCCAGTTCCAGAAGCAATTGAACGCATCGTTTCGGAAATTAAGAATCACCGCAACCAATAAAACGGCTGCATAATTGGGAGTTCTTGAAGATAGAGGGCAAGAACTCCCAATGAAAGTTTAGTGGGTACAGGGATGTGAGGACCCAATGCTCGGTAGAACCGGTCGTTCGATTACGGCGGCAATTTTTGGCCCGGTTGCAAAATTATGTGTAAAACTCGGGATTAGCGCAAATGTTATTACGGTTTTTGGCACTGTTGCGAATATTTCTGCTGCTTGGTTATTGATTCCTAATAATTATTTGATTACCGGAACAATTATTGTTGGGCTGTTAGCCTTTTTTGATAGCCTTGACGGACAAATAGCTCGCTTGCAGAAAAAGGAAAACCCATGGGGAGCTTTTCTCGATTCCACTCTTGATCGGATTTCGGACGGCGCTATTTTTGCTTCATTAATTGCTTGGGGTTATTTACAAGCAGATGAACCGGTGAAAATCTGGGTGATGAGTGGTGGTTTAGCAGCACTACTTTTCGCTTCGGTCGTACCATATGCTCGAGCTCGTGCTGAAGCTATCGGGATGACGGCAACGGTTGGAATAGCAGAACGAACAGACCGTTTAATACTCGCAGCTATTTGCGCTGTTCTTGTAGGGCTAGGGTTACCGCACTATATTCTTGCTGGTGGTCTTTGGGCTGTCGCGGTGCTGTCATTTATTACTGTGATTCAGCGCATGGTTGCTGTATACCGGCAATGCAAGGAGCTTGAAAAGTGAATATCACAAGTGTTTTTCGTGGGTGTGAACGAGTTGTCGGAGTGATTCCAGAGAGTGTCTCCCGAAATTTTTTCACACTCATTGGAACTTTCCTTGGTTATTCAAATTTAAAGGGCGTGCGGCAATTACGGAAAAATTACCAGAGGATTGTGCCGTTGTCCTCTAATTTCGCGCAACGACGTCGTTCCGCACAAGCAATGCGGAAATATTTTCAGTACTATCACGAAGTTTTTCGACTCCCGCATCTTTCTCCGAGTGAAATTGATGCGCGAGTAATTGCGAAAGGAATGGATCCGCTAAAGCAAGAATTATTGCAACGCTCTGCGGTTGCCGCACTTTTACATTCGGGTAATTGGGATTTAGCTGGAGCTTGGGCTGCTCGGTCACTTGCACCAGTACATACCTTGGCGGAAAAACTTGAACCAGCCGATTTAGCACAGCACTATCGAAGTTTTCGAGAAAAGCTGGGGATGACGATTTATTTCGCGGTAAAAGGAGAAAATGCAATTGGAAAATTGCAATCGGATTTACTGCAAAATAAATGTTTTGTTCCTTTGCTATGTGATCGTGATTTATCCGCATCTGGAATTGAAGTTGAGCTATTGGGAGAAAAAATTCGGGTTGCGCCAGGAGCAGCTTTGTTGGCGATACGTGAAAATATTCCGGTGTATCCAATTTTTATTAAACAAGTAAATTTTTCCCAAGACCGAGATCGAGTTAAAGCTGCCGGAACAAAATTTGGGATTCAACTTGAATTAGGTCAACCAATTTTTCCTCCGCAGGATGCTCTGGAAGATATCTCTGAAGCTCTGCAAAAGATGAATCAACTCTGGATAGCGCAAGCGGAACAATTTTTAAAAGAAAATCTTACCGATTGGCATATGCTGCAAAAAATATTTGTTGCTGATTTAGATCCAGAAAGATTGGCGAAAGCAAGAGCTTTAAAGCAAACCGAAACAATGGCAGAGGCTTTTGTGGCGGACGATTTATCGAACCAGAGCGAAGGAAACCCACGATGAAAATTGGGATTGTGTGTGGTTATGACTGGGATATCCCGGGAGGGGTACAGTATCACATTCGTGATTTAGCGCAAGAATTAATTTCGCGGGGGCATTCTGTGAGCGTACTCGCTCCGTCTCTGCAGCAGATTGGGGACGGGAACCTAGAACCGTTTATTGTTCCGGCAGGAAAATCAATTCCGATTCCTTATAATGGTTCGACTGCAAGACTTGCTTTTGGGCCAAAGCAATGGTTCGCGGTTCGTAAATGGTTAAAAGAGGGAAATTTTGATGTAGTCCATATTCATGAAGCTTTCACTCCTTCTGTTTCAATGCTTGCATTATGGGCTGCAAAAACACCGATTGTGGGAACTTTTCATGCTGCTACCGATAAATCTCGGGTAATGGCTCTTGCTGGTCCACTTTTGCGAAGAATGTTGCGAAAAATTAACCGGAGAATTGCGGTTTCCGCAGAGGCTGAAAGAACAGCATTGCAATACTTAGGCGGAAAATACCGGATTATTCCAAATGGGGTAAACATCTCTGCAATGCAATGCGCGGAAACTGATTCGCGTTTTTCTGGTACGGCAGATATGCCGACATTTGCGTTTCTTGGACGCATTGATGAACCACGCAAAGGTCTACCAGTAGTTGCTAAAGCTTGGACGAAAATTCTTCATACCTATCCAAAGGCAAAACTAATAGTTGCTGGCAGGGGTGATATTTCGAAGGCGCGAGATCTGTTTGGTGAAAATGCTGACTCTGTGGAATTTATTGGCGGAATTTCTGAAGCTGATAAGCCGAAGCTACTGGGAAGTGTGGATATTTACCTTGCTCCAAATACTGGTGGTGAATCATTTGGCATTATCTTGGTTGAGGCAATGGCAGCTGGAGCAAAAATTCTTGCTTCAGATATTCCGGCTTTCCGTGCAGTATTGAATGAAGGTGAATTTGGAATGCATTTCCAAAATCAGAATCCTGATTCTTTAGCGCAGCAGACGATTGCACTCCTGAAAGATCCGGGAAAGCAGGAGGTGCTTGCTCGGAAAGCCCGTGAAGCTGCTTGGACTTTTGATTGGTCGAAGGTCGCCACAGAAATCTACCAAGAATACCAAGCAGCAACAGGTTTTACTGATTAAATATTGCGGAAATGCATCTTTATAACCCCACCGGGAGCAGACTATAAAGCCGCAGAGCTAAGTAACATTAGGAAGTAGTTAAATTTAATGAGTTCTCAAAACGGTATCGCTGAACAGGCCTTACAGCCAGACTTTTATCGACGTATCAAGCCGCGAACTTTTCCGGCTGAGCGCGCAATGTGGTACGTGCTAGTAATTATTTCCATTATTGCTTTTCTTGAAGTTCTCCCAACTTTGCTTGAACCGGCTGGGGCCGGAGCAGCACTTCTTGCAACCGGTTATGCTTTAATTCCAGTAGCTGCAATCGGTTTATTCGTCCTTTTTATTGACCGTTGGGAGCCAGAACCAAAACGGATGTATCTAGTTGCCTTTATGTGGGGAGCTGGAGCTTCGGTGTTAATTGCGCTGATTTTTAATGGTCTTGTATCCGATGCTTTAAGTGGGATTTATTACGGCATAAGAGGAACTAATGTTTCCGATTCTGATACTTTCTTTGCCTCCTACGTAGCGCCGCTTACTGAAGAGACAATTAAAGGTGCCGGCGTACTTTTGATTTATTTTGTTTTCCGGAGGCATTTCAACGGTCCAATTGACGGTATTGTTTATGGTGCCTTAATTGGTTCAGGATTCGCTTTTTCTGAAAATATTTTGTATTTCGTGCGGTATTACGACAGTATTGGCACTATTTTTCAAGTACGCTTCCTTGACGGTCCGCTAAACCATGAAGCTTGGACTGCAGTATTTGGTTTCTTTGTAGGTATTGCTGCAGAAAAAGTTGGTATGAATGGAAAGAAGAATTCCCTAAAAGACATCTGGAAGTGGCTTGTCCCTGGATTTGTTTTCGCCGTCCTCGGTCACTGGGTGAATAATGATGCCCTCAACTGGACTTGGATGACTTATGAACGCTATATGTTCATTAATAATGTGCCGCAGATTATTGTGCTTGCCAGCTTGGTAATCTTTGCTTCTAGGCAGGAGCGTAACTACATTCGTAAAGGTCTAGAAGATTACTTACAAGCTGGGTGGCTCACTGCTGAAGATCTAAAGCTCATTGATTCAATAAAATTACGGCGTTCAGCGCAATCTTGGGCAGAAGGTGTTGCTCTTGCTCATGGTGAAGAGCCAGGCGTTGGAACGAATCGCATGAAACGTTTCTTGCGTTTACTCTTAGAGCTTGGGTATGCACGCACAGTAGCTGTGAAAACGGGAACTGTAAACACTGAAGTAAATCGAAAATTTGAGACCCAAGTACTTGCAGAGCTAACTGATACGCGACAAAAATTAAATAGTTTTTCGGCTCAGGCCGCTGCTCTAGGAGCTGGCCGTAATGAAAGAATCTGAAAGCCTACCAATAATGCAAGCTTCTGATTCTGTTGAGGCAGCAAAAGAATCAGAGGATGCAGAACGTATCGAACGAGTTCGAGCCGAATACCGAAAAGAATGGTTGCCAGATTCTGATGGTGTGCCGCGCCGCAAGGCAGCACGAATCGTGCTTATTTCACCAAAATCTGAAATATATTTAATCAAGGGAAAAGACTACGGGGATAGCTCTCAAACTTGGTGGTTTACCCCAGGTGGGGGGATAAACGCGAGCGAAGATTCACGGGCTGGAGCGGTTCGTGAACTTTTTGAAGAAACTGGCTATCAAGCTCAAGAAGCAGATTTGATTGGGCCGGTACTATACCGCGAGAGTGAATTTCATTTTGCTGCCGACACTCTCCGGCAAGATGAAGATTATTTTCTTTTACATCTCAATTTGGATCAGTACCAATCTTTCTTGCAGCTAGAAGCAACTCAACTAACAGAAGTTGAGCAAGAGGTATTGCTTGGGAATAGCTGGTTCACGTTGCTTGAACTTGAAGCGATAGAAAAAGCTGGGGAAGTAGTGTATCCACAAGGATTAGCGGGCTTTTTTGCGCAGTGGATGAATGGATGGGATGGAGAAAAGAAATTTCTCCGAGATTATTAAGCGTAACAATAGTGCTTGCTAAAGCGTAGCAGGGATACTACTGGGCTCACGGCGTCGGTAGTTAGGCGTTACACCGTAAAGTTCAGGGCGAAATATGAACCCGAG
>JAXFDG010000082.1:0-5443 GCA_034173665.1 Arcanobacterium sp. | reverse complement strand
CCTTGAGCCATAGCTGGCTTACCGCCGCCTCCACCGCCGAGAATCTTTGCCGCAATCGAAACCAGTTCCCCAGCCTTAATTCCCGCAGCCTGCGCATCAGCCGAAGCAGTAACTAAAACAACCGGGCGATCATTAGCAACCGCAAAGAGCACAACAACCGCATTTTGCGCAGCAACCCGCTGAGTTAACTCATTTGCCGCAACCCGAAGCGCATCCGAGTCAGCAGCGGTGCCGAAATTATAAGTAAACAACTTCGTGCCACCAAGCTCCACACCGTCAGCAAGAATCTGCTCGTAAGCAGTTGCAATCTTCTCTTTTCGGAGCTGCGCAACTTCCTTTTCAACGCTCTTCAGCTTCTGCAAAAGCTGCGAAATATGCTCTGGCAATTCTTCGTTTCGGACATGAGTCAAATTGGAAATCTGCGAAAGTAATGCGCGCTCCTTTACCTTCGCTCCATAAGCACCAAGACCTACAAGAGCTTCAATACGACGGACCCCCGAACCAATTGAAGATTCACCAAGCAAGGAAACAAGTCCAAGTTCTCCCGTGCTTCCCACATGAGTACCAGCACAAAGCTCGCGTGACCATTCTCCATCAATCGAAACTACGCGTACGTCTTTACCATATTTCTCACCGAACAAAGCCATTGCTCCAAGTTTTTGTGCAGCTTCAAGTGGCATTACCTCATCAGAAACAGCAAGGTTTTCTTGGAGACGCTCATTAATTCGGCGTTCAATTGATTCAAGCGTATTCGCGTCTACTTGTGAAGTATGGCGGAAGTCGAAACGTAAACGAGAAGGAGAATTCTCAGAGCCTGCCTGGGTTGCTTCATTCCCTAAATGCTCATGCAAGGCCTTGTGCAACATATGAGTTGCAGTATGGGCACGAGCGATTTGGCCACGCCGAGCTACATCAACCTGAGCATGAACGACGTCGTCAAGCGCAATCGCACCTTCACTCAAAGTTCCTCGATGCACAAACAAGCCCTTAACTGGCATTTGAACATCGTCAACTGAAACAAAACCGCCGCCCGCAATAGAAAGCGAGCCGTGATCTGCTAACTGGCCTCCCTGCTCTGCCCAGAAAGGAGAACGATCAAGCACCACATCAACAGTTGCTGGAGCTTCTGCCGCTGGAACAGCTACTCCATCAACTAAAATTCCAACAACCTTTGCTTCTGCCGTTAAATCAGTGTAGCCCAAGAAGTCAGTCTTGCCACCAGAACGTTCAAGAAGTTCGTTATAAATGGTGACATCAACGTGACCAGTCTTCTTCGCCTGAGCATCTGCACGAGCACGATCTTTCTGCTCTTGCATCAATTCACGGAAACCAGCTTCGTCTACTTGCACACCCTGCTCTGCAGCCATTTCCAGGGTCAAATCAATCGGGAAACCATAGGTATCATGCAAGGTAAAAGCATCAGCTCCAGGCAAAATACCCTTTGTTTCCTTTGCTTTTGCAACAGATAAATCAAAAATTTGCGTTCCAGTTGTCAGGGTTCGCCGGAAAGCTTCTTCTTCGGCATATGCAATATCAGAAATACGGCCAAAAGCTTCTTCAAGCTCTGGATAAGTTTCCTTCATTGCATCCTTAGATACTGGCAATAAATGTGGCAGAGCCATCTCATCTACGCCAAGAAGACGCACAGAACGAATCGCACGGCGAATTAAACGTCGTAATACATAACCGCGTCCATCATTGCCTGGTCGAACCCCGTCGCCAATAAGCATTAATGAAGAACGCACGTGATCTGCAATAACACGGAAAAGAATATCGTCGTTTTCATTTGCCCCATAAGTCTTCCCGGTAATCTCTTGAGCAGCAGAAATAACAGGGAAAACCTGATCAGTTTCATACATATTTTGCTTATCTTGTAATAAGTAAGCAATACGCTCTAAACCTGCACCAGTATCAATTGCCTGCTGATCAAGTTCGCCGAGAAGTGGATAATGCTTCCCCTCGCCTTCGCCTCGGAGGAATTCATCGAATACTAAGTTCCAGATTTCCAGATAACGATCGCCACCCGGATCAACAGTGCCTCCCACTGCTTCTGGGCCGTATTCCGGACCCCGATCATAATGGATTTCAGCACATGGACCAGCCGGACCTGGCTGACCAGTAGACCAGAAAATTTCTTCGCGCTTAAGTTTCACGATATGCTTTGGATCAAGTCCGATAACTTTAGTTAGATGATCAAAAGAAACCTGATCTTCTTCCCAAATCGTTACCCAAAGACGATCGCCCTCAAGCCCGAGTCCACCTTCTTCAATCTTTGAGGTAAGCAGACCAAAAGCAAGATCAATCGCACCTTCCTTAAAGTAATCACCAAAAGAAAAGTTTCCAGCCATCTGGAAGAAGGTGCCGTGACGTGTAGTACGCCCAACATTTTCAATGTCATTTGTACGAATACACTTTTGCACAGATGCGGCTCGTGGGAATGGCGCAGGTTCCGTTCCCACAATGTATGGAATGAATGGGACCATTCCAGCAATCGTGAAAAGAATCGAAGGATCAGGGGAAACTAGCGGAACGCTAGGCACAATTTCATGATCATGCTTCCCAAAGTATTCCAACCAACGGTTGCGAATTTCTGCACTGCGCATTGATATTCCTTTTAAGTTATGGCCATCAAAAAAGATTTAATGACCGGCATCTAATCTGTCTAATTCTACCGAAAAGTCAAAAACTAGCGAAACTTTATTTCCAGGCAAACTTTACTAATACAGCCACTGATTTTCTTTACACATCCAACGGCGAGTTTTTAACGGGCCGACGGCGATCCATCTAAATCCGTTTCGCCAAAACCTTCATTTTGATTTGAAAAACTATTCGAGCGAGAGAACTTACCTTTTACTTTTTCAGCTCCACGTCTTGCAGCCAAGAATGGTGCTCCGACAGTTGAAGTGACGAGGGTGGTCATCGCAGAAATATCTTCACTCGCCCGAGCAGCAGCTTCCGTGATTGTGTCCAGTTTTTGCACCTGCAGGTTTGCTTGCGCAACGGTTTGCGCTGCCTCATCGATTGCCGGAAGAGTGTGATCAGTCAGTTCTTTCAAAGATTCGGCTAAGCGATCGAGCACTCCGCAGAGCTTCCGCAGCGGACGAATCGAATAGTAAACAAGCACAAGAAATCCAATTGCCGCAATCAACCCCGCAATTTGCCCTAAAGTGATTGGTCCCATCGCTCCTTCTTTCTAAAATTTATCCTCTTCTGCGCAATCTCGCGATTCACAATATCGATAATTAGATTTTCTAATATCAAGTTTAAAACCAGTATAACTGTGGCATAAATAGAAAATGTGCGTCGCATCGCGACGCACATTTTCCAATATTTCTCTTACTTCGAGTAGTGTTCAACAACCATCTGTACATCACAGATAACTGGAACTTCAGCACGCTTTGGACGACGTACTAGTTCGAAGCGAAGCTTTGGTAGATCTACCTTCAAGTATTCAGGCACTGCTGGAAGAACATCAGCATGCTGACCCTGTGCTGCAACCATAAACTGGGTTGAAGCCTGTGAACGTGGCTTAATCTGAATAATCTGACCAGGCTTTACACGGAATGAAGGACGGTCAACGAGCTTGCCATCAACAAGAATGTGACGATGTACAACTACCTGACGAGCTTGTGCAATGGTACGAGCAAAACCTGCACGAAGCACTAGCGCATCAAGACGCATTTCAAGAAGCTCGATGAGGTTCTCACCGGACATACCCTCAGCACGACGAGCTTCATCCCAAACCTTACGAAGCTGAGCTTCACGGATACCGTACTGTGCGCGAAGACGCTGCTTTTCCTTCAAACGAATCGAGTAATCAGATTCCTTGAGGCGGCCACGACCATGCTCACCTGGACGGTAAGGACGACGCTGCAAATACTTTTCTGCCTTAGGGGTTAAAGCAATACCAAGTGCGCGAGACTGACGAACAGCCTTACGAGCGCGATTTCCAGCCATTATTTTCTCCTGTCGACTAATGGCGCAGTTCTCACTGCGGAACCTACCAAATTTGGCTAAGGTTCCAGGGATTTCTCTGGAAGCTCATTTTGAGCAACCAGAACAGTATAGCATTAAGATTTCCCGAGCACCCTATTGATTCGCTCTAATCTTTGCGTGATGTTGGCCTCCACTCCATGCGTTGTTGGCTCATAATAACGGCGGTGAGCAATATCAGATGGCAAATAATCCTGCCGAACAATATTGCCTGGATAATCATGCGGATAAAGATAATCATGCTCTGCCGCACCAGTTTCTTCTGTGTTTATCGCAGCTTGATTAGCCGCCGCCAATTTGGAAGCAGATACACTCTGATCCCATAAATGCGTTGGAATACCTACACCATAACCATTACGAACATCAGCAATAGCTTGATTTATCGCCATATAAGCTCGGTTTGATTTGGGCGCAGTTGCGAGATGGGCAACTGCTTGCCCAAGCACAATTCTTCCTTCGGGCATTCCAATCAACGCCACTGCTTGAGCAGCTGCCACAGCGGTTTGTAACGCACTCGGATCTGCCATACCGATATCTTCAGACGCAGAAATGATTAGTCGTCGAGCAATAAAACGTGGATCCTCCCCCGCCTCCAGCATTCGAGCCAGATAGTGCATGGCTGCATCCACATCTGAACCACGAATAGATTTGATAAAAGCTGAAATCACGTTGTAGTGCTGATCCCCATCGCGATCATAACGCAATGCGTAACTATCAACAGCACGTTCGACGTCGTCGGTAGTCACTTCCATTTCATTCTTAGTTACACTCGCTTCCAATAGCGTAAGTGCTCGACGGGCATCATTTCCGGCTAGCCGAATTAAGAGCTCTTTCGCCTCATCGGTAAGGGAAACTTTCCCATTAAATCCACGTTCATCTTGCAGAGCGCGATCAATTAACTCGCTTAAATCTTCAGCAGTAAGTGGATGCAAAGTTAATAACAAAGAACGCGAAAGTAATGGTGAAATCACTGAAAAAGATGGATTCTCTGTTGTTGCAGCAATTAAAGTAACCCAGCCATTTTCCACAGCAGGCAATAGCGCGTCTTGCTGTGTTTTTGAGAAACGATGAACTTCATCAACAAAAAGAATTGTGCCTTGCCCTTCAACTGTCAAAGCTTTCTTTGCCAAGTCTATTTCTGCACGTAGTTCTTTCACTCCTGCTGAAACCGCAGAAATTTCTACAAACCTACGCTGAGATGCCTGCGCAGCTAAATAAGCTAAGGTTGTTTTCCCGATTCCTGGCGGCCCCCAAAGGAAAACCGACGAATAGGTATTACCAGCATCAGCTTCAATCAGTCTCCGAAGCGGTTGCCCTGACTGAAGTAGATGATTTTCCCCGAGGACCTCATCTAACGTCCGTGGACGCATACGCACTGCTAACGGCGCATACGGGTCGTAAATCATCCCGTTTTCATCAGCATTTTTGGCGGTAAACAAATCCATTCAAT
>JAXFDG010000081.1:0-5003 GCA_034173665.1 Arcanobacterium sp. | reverse complement strand
CTGTTTGATCTTGACGGTCCTGGTAGACGTCGTCGTCCATTTTTAGTTCGTGATTAGACAGCGGAGTTTGATCATTCCAGCAGTATGGCAGAACACGATATCCTTCGTAAGCTAACCCCTTATCGTAGAGCTGCTTAAAGCCCCAGATTACTGACTCCATGTAGTCCGGTTCGTAGGTCCGGTAGCCGCCATCGAAATCAGCCCAGCGCGCTTGACGATTTACGTATTCTTTCCATTCGCCGGCATACTTCATCACTGAGGAACGGCAGGTTTCGTTGAAGGTCTCAATTCCGAACTTGCCTTCAATCTCGGACTTGTCCTCAATGCCAAGAATCTTCTCAGCTTCCAGTTCTGCTGGCAGACCATGCGTATCCCAACCAAAGTCACGTTCAACTTTATGCCCACGTTGGGTTTGGAAACGGGCAATTAAATCTTTTACATAGCCGGTAAGTAAATGGCCGTAGTGCGGAAGACCATTAGCGAATGGTGGACCATCATAGAATACGAATTCGTTTTCGCCGTTCTCCCCTGCCGGGCGATTATCAATCGATGCTTGGAACGTCTGGTCCGCTTCCCAATACGCTAAAACTTCCTTTTCCAAATTTGGAAAATCTGGCGAAGCTACTACAGCTCCTTCACGATGGAGTGGATACTTTACATTTTCGCTCATCTTGCGAATCGCCTTCCTCATTACTACTTTGTATCGAGGACGACGTGCGTATGTTTACGCTTCGCCGCGGTACCACCCCGCTTGCCACGCTTAGCGGAAAGCTCGGCTCTTGTTGCGTTCTGCATTAAAGCAGAATCTACGAAGGTTGCCGTGCTGAAGTTCAGCGTGACCGCTCATTACAGCTGTGACGGGCTGACCCGTCCGGTTCTACTAAGAAATTTTCAGAATCAGTTTCAGTTCTGCAAATTTCGGTTCTTCCGGAAGCTCCCTGGTGATAGCCAGATCAATGCTTTTCATTTGATTTTATTCAGTTTTAACTTTCTTGATGTTATCACATCAGTTTTTGCGAGCAACTAGTGTATTCGAGGCTTGAGCTACTGGACGCACCACTAAAGTATCGATATTTACATGTGCTGGGAGGGAAATCGCCCAACGCACAGTTTCTGCTACATCTTCAGGTGTGAGCGGTTCATCAACTCCAGCATAAACTGCTTCTACCGCGGTCTTGTCTCCCCGGAAACGATTCAGCGAGAATTCCTCAGTCTTTACCATCCCTGGCGCAATATCAATCACCCGCACCGGCTTACCCACTAATTCAAGACGCAAGGTCGCCGCGATTTGCCGCTCCGCATGTTTCGCAGCCACATATCCACCACCACCAGGGTAGGTGCCGTGCCCAGCAGTGGAAGAGATAAACACGATATCTCCGCCATGTTCGGTAAATTCTGGCAAGAATTCTTGAATTAGTCGCAGCGGGGCCAAGACATTTCGGTCGTACATGGTTTGCCATTCTGCAAGGCTTCCGGTTGCAATTGGGTCTAGTCCGAGCGCCCCACCGACGGCGAGCACGATTCCCTGAATCCCGCCCAGTTCTGCAGCCTTTTCACGGACCGCTACAATCCCGGCTGTAGTAGTTAAATCCGCCGCAACATAATCGCAACCAGTCTCAGAGCTTAAAGCTGAAAGACGCGACTCGCGGCGCGCCGTCGCTAATACTGAATAACCATCCTGCTGCAGGGCTCGAACCGTGGCTTGACCGATACCGGTTGAAGCGCCCGTTACAAGAATCGTCTTATTCCGTTTTTCCACCTGCATCGCATCCTTCACTATCTTCTTTATCCTGCTTCACCAATATCCGCCAAGCACTGCACGCCCCAAATATCGGACACCTCCCACTCTACACCGTGCACTGATGAAAAAATGTAGACTAAACAAAACGAAGGAGGATCTCATGCTTGGTTTTATTGGTGCAGGTTCAATGGGTGGCGCAGTAATGCGTGGAGTACTTCAGGCCGGGCTTTATGCTCCTGAAGAAATTATCTTCACCCGTACAAATCCTGAGAAAGCAGCGCAATTCTCGACGCAAACTGGCGTGGCTGCAGCTAGTTCAAATTCTGAACTCATCCGCGCTTTGGGTGAAGGCGGAATTGTGATTCTTGGCGTAAAGCCTTACCAAGTTCGTGAGGTTCTGGCTGAGATTTCGGAAGATGCTCGGAAACTGCAAACTTTAATTGTTTCAATTGCCGGTGGCACTCCGCTTGCAAAACTTGGTGAACCGCTCGATCAAGCACAGGCCATCGTGCGCACTATGCCAAATGTAAATTCAGCAATCCAAATGGGAATGACGGCGCTTTGCCCAAATAGCCGTGTATCTACTGAACAACTTGCCAAGGTTGAGCAGATTTTCCAGGCTGTAGGTGAAACCGTGGTTATTAAGGAAGCTGATTTTGGGGCATTTTCTGCGATTGCTGGCTGTTCACCGGCATGGACTTTCACGTTTATTGACGCTCTCTCGCGAGGGGCACTTGCAGCAGGTTTGACGAAAGAAGCGGCCGTGAAGATTGCGGCGCAGGCAGTTGCAGGTTCAGCGATGTCGGTTTTACAAGCTCTACCAGAGGTGCGACCACAAGCACTCGTTGATTCAGTGACTTCTCCGGGCGGAACCACAATTGCTGGTTTAATCGCTGCCGAACGGGCTGGTTTCTCAAATTCGGTGGTTGCTGCAGTAGAAGCTGCAATTGCTCGCGATACTGAAATTTCGGCTCAGAAGTGAGCAAATTTTCTATAAAACTGGGATGAACTTACCCTGCTACTACCACGATTTTTTACCAAAAACTTTCAGTTTTATAAAACTCGCGGTAGCAGTTTTTCAAATATACTTACATCGCGTCTCATTTCGTTCTATATTTGTTGTATCGCCACAGGTTATAACAAAGGAGTAAGACGTGATTATTGGCGTTCCAAAAGAAATTAAAAACAACGAATACCGTGTTGCAATTACGCCACAAGGTGTTAACGCACTCGTTGGTCACGGTCATACCGTATATGTTGAAGCAGGTGCAGGTATCGGCTCTTCAATTACCGACGACGAATACCTCGCCGCCGGCGCCCAGCTCCTCCCAACAGCAGCTGAAGTTTGGGCAATTGCCGACATGATTTTGAAGGTAAAGGAACCAATCGAGCCAGAATACGAGTTAATGAAGGAAGGCCAGCTTCTCTTCACCTACCTTCACCTAGCAGCAGATCGACCACTCACAGACAAACTTCTTGAACGTAAGGTGACCTCCATCGCTTACGAGACAGTACAAACCGATAAAGGTACTCTCCCACTACTTTCTCCAATGTCCGAAGTAGCTGGTCGCCTTTCCGCACAAATTGCCGCCAATCTTTTGATGAAATCAGAAGGTGGACGCGGCATTTTAATGGGCGGCACAACTGGCACTGCTCGCGCAAAGACTGTTGTCCTTGGTGGCGGTGTAGCTGGCTATGAAGCCGCAAAGGTAGCTGCTGGGATGGGCTCACGAGTAACCGTATTCGACGTAAACCTCGAGCGTATGAGCTACATCGAAGATGTAAATCGCGATGAACTTGATACCGCTTACTCCACTCCACTTGCAATTGCAGAAGCTCTAAAAGATGCAGATGTTGTGATTGGCTCAGTTCTTATTCCGGGCGCACGCGCCCCACATCTTGTCACCAACGAGATGGTAGCAAATATGAAGCCAGGTTCAGTGCTTGTAGATATTGCAATTGACCAAGGTGGATGTTTTGAAGATTCGCATCCAACTACTCATGCAGACCCAACCTTCAAGGTACACAATTCAACCTTCTACTGCGTTGCTAATATGCCTGGCGTAATGCCAAACACTTCTACCTATGCCCTAACCAATGCCACTATGCGCTATATGCTTTTGTTGGCAGATAAGGGCTGGGAAGAAGCATGTCGGGAACGTCTTGATCTTCGTCGCGGACTAACCACCCATGACGGAAAGCTCTATTGCCCACACGTTGCATCAGCATTTGATCTCGAACCAGAAAATCGAGATGCATTATTTGCTTAGTAACTATTTGCTTAACCAACGTTAAATTTTAAGTCCGTTTTTGCCATTAAATTAACGAAATTTCTTTGGCAGAAACGGACTTTATTTTCCCACTTAAAACTTTCATCCACGCAAAAGCAAAACAAGAAACGAAAATCCCCAAAAATAGCACTTTCCAGCACGAACACACGGTCCAAGCAACATAAAAGTGGGGAGCGCTAATAGGAAAGCGCTCCCCACTTAATATCGCTCCGCTTAACGATATGTACTTATCAATCATTACTTGAAATTTATGCTCTGTTTTCCTGCCTATATTAATTAGTTTCCCTGCGCGTCTAGCTATTCCCAGTCAGCACACAGGGAAACAAATTCAGCAAATAAATCTCTGCAAAAACTACATATAGTAATGACCAAACTGTGTTTTCTTCAGAATCCGCCCAACAAGGTTAGACATACTCGCAATCGGAATTCGGTTCATGTGGTAATCAATGATTTCAATGAGATTTCCATCAAGATCACGCATGAATGCCCAATGAGCTCCACCGGAATACTGCACATCAGTTACGAACTCAACGCCTTTAGCTTCAAGCTGGGCTTTCACTGCAAAAGCATTAGTTACACTAATTGCACAGTGTGTATATCCTGGACGAGTCCAAACTACTGGCTCCTCTGGAGTCTTTGGCAGGAACTCAAAAATTTCTAAAACATTAGAACTTTGCGTTCCTAAGAACCCCAGTCGAACTTTCAAACCCTTTTGCCCGTAAAGTGCGGCAAGTGCATCAGCAGCCTCTCCCTCAATAATTAATTCATTGATGAGATGCCAACCAAACATTTCGTTGTACCACTTCACGGCAGCTTCAAAATCACGCACTGTAACACCAGTATGAGTTAGACCATGCAGCTTCCCTTTACCAAGGCAGGCCTTCAACTTATCGAGTGCTCCACTCATTTTGCATAATCTCCTACTGTAAGCATCAAATCACCAAGTTCTGCACCATATTCTGGAGCACCCT
>JAXFDG010000080.1:0-20422 GCA_034173665.1 Arcanobacterium sp. | reverse complement strand
CGCTTCACTGGAATCCAGTGACGATCTGCAGAATCAAGTGCAAGGTTTGCAGTCATAATTGCTCGACGCAACATCGAAGTATGCAAAATATCTGGTAAAACATTTGCATCTACAAGCAGTTCACCAGCGCGAACGCCTTCTGCACGACCCTTTTCTGTAAGTGCAACATCAACCCAGCCGGTGAATAGATTCTTTGCGTTCCATTCACTCTCACCATGGCGCATCAACACCAATTTATAAGTCATAGTTCTTCTTCCCTATTTGTTCGAGTAAGGATTGGGAATGCGCATTGCGCACCAAAGCCAATTCTATCGTTAATTTACTTCCTTTTACACAGGACCATTTACTTCTTACTTAATTTTCAGAATACAAAATCTTCATCACAGTTCCCTTTGGCGGTTCCCAAAGCACAAGATCGTGACTCTCATTTTCAATCGCGGCTTCTCGGTCAACTTCCCGCAAAGATTTTCGTAAATCTTCAATACGTTCTGCCATATAAACATCACCCGTAGCGCTGGCGGCAAACACTCGACGCTCACGACTTTGATAACGCTCTAACTCATCACGCATAAACTCCGCCAGAATTCGCATTTTCTCCAGCTGTTGTTCAAGTTTACGTTGATTCTTTTGCAAACGAGCGACGTCGTCTTCCAAACTAATAATTCGCGCAATACCAGAAAGATTAATTCCTTCTTCTTGGGAAAGGCGTTGAATTTCGATGAGTTTATCAACATCATCAAGAGAATAACGACGCCCTCCCCCGCGGGTTCTACTAGCAACAACCAAACCAAGGCGATCATATTGACGCACTGTTTGCGGATGCATATTTGCCAATTCAGCCGCAACTGAAACAGTTAAAATTGGAGCCGTTCGAGATACTTTTGCCACGTCGTCTCCAATCTTAAATCTGCGCCATTTCACGGAAATCAAGACGTGGATCAGCACCGGCAGAAGCTTCACGGAAAGCTTCAACCGCAACTCGTGCCTCATCAGAAAGCGTCTTTGGCACAACAACTTTCAAGCGAACATATAAGTCAGAAGCTTCTCCACGAGTATTCTTCATCCCTTTTCCACGAACACGCATCACTTTATCGGAGGATGAACCTGCCGGAACTTTCACCCGTACAAGCTCTCCCTCTAAAGTTGGTACCTCAATCGTTGCACCGAGTGCAGCTTCATCAAATCCGACCGGAACATTGATGTACACATCTTTTCCGCGCAATTCATAAACTGGATGCGGTTCAACCTTTACCTTAACTAAGATATCCCCCGGCTGCCCACCGTTTTTACCAGAATTTCCTTTACCGCTAATTCTAATTTTTTGCCCGTCTGAAACCCCGGCTGGAATTTTTGCCGAAAGAGTTTTCCCCGCAGTTGAAATCTTTACCGTAGTTCCTTTAACGGCATCGCGAAGCGGAATTGAAACTTCTGTATTTATATCCGCACCACGTTCAGCACGTCGCGAACCGAATCCACCAAAGCCGCCAAATCCTTGATTTCCAAAACCGCCGCGTCCATCTGCCTGAGGAGCTCCAGCACCAAACATTTGCGAAAGAATATCTTCAAATCCTGGAGGAGTTTGCCCGGAACCAAAGTTTTGCCCATTAGCATTGAAACCTTGACCACCACCGTTGAACATCGAGAAAATATCCTCGAATCCACCGCCAGATCCCCCTGCGGAGAAGCGCGCGCCGCCGCCACCCATCGCTCGAATCGCGTCATACTGCTTCCGATCTTGCTCATTAGAAAGCACAGAATGGGCTTCAGTAATCTTTTTAAAACGCTCTTCAGCGGCTTTATCTCCCGGATTTTGATCAGGATGGTATTTGCGCGCTAGCTTTCGATATGCCTTTTTAATTTCATCTTGAGTTGCTGTTTTTTCAACTCCTAGAATCTGATAAAAATCTTTTTCCAGCCAGTCCTGACTAGCCATCACAAATCACCTCCATCTCTTTAAATTTCTTTAAATCTTTTAAATTACTCTGGCGAAACAACGCCCACTCGTGCCGGGCGAAGAATTTTTTCACCTTGCTTGTATCCAGCTTGAATCAATTGTGCGATTCTATCTTCAGTAACATCAGCAGAAGTTTGATGCATTAACGCTTCATGCACCTGCGGATCAAAAGCATCGCCTTCATTTCCGAAACGCTCAAGCTGAAAGTTTGTAAGTAGAGTTTGCTCAAGTTCTTCAACAATTTTTCCGGCAGGACCCGAAAGATCATTATGAGCACGAGCTAAAGCTGCATTATCAAGAACGCCGAACAGTGACTCGAGAACCTTCGCAATCCCGGCTTCATATTGATTTACTATTTCCGACTTTGAACGTTTCACATAACCGTTATATTCCTGCTGCAAATTAAAATAATCTGCATTTCTCCGAGCTAACTGTTCTTGCAACTCAGCTACCTGTAATAACGCCTGATCCAAAGGCGAGAATTCATCAATTTTAGATTCAGCTTCAACACCTGACACTTCATCAGACTCGGCCCCAGTTTCAGAAATTGATTCAGTTGCTGCAGAGTTATTTTCCGGATTTTCAGTTGGAAAAGATTCGCCAGGAGCAGTCGCTTCGCCTTCAGAACGCTCTCTATGAGTCTCAGAATAATTCTCGTTTCCAGCAGTTTCTGCAAAATTTGCTTCTTCGAAATTCGCTTCAGTCATTGCACTTCCTATCTAATGTGGCTTAGTTGCACAGTTACACATGTACAGGTGCACATACTTAATTACTCAATTGCACACACTTAGTTACACAGTCGCATCTGCTTAGTTACACAAAGCCGGGCTAAGGACGCCGTAGGCTTCACTTAACCCGGCCCGTTTATGCGAAAGTGCGAATTACTTCTGCTCTTCTTCGTCTACGATTTCAGCATCAACTACGTCTTCTTCGTTTACCGAAGTTCCCGCAGTTGCACCTGCAGATTCAGCTGCTGCCTCTGCTTGAGCGGCCGCGTAAAGCGCTTCACCAATCTTTTGCGCCTTCTCATCGAGAGTTGCCTGAGCCGACTTGATCGCCTCAATATCTTCGCCTTCAAGAGCGGTGCGAAGCGCGTCGTTTGCTTCCTTCACATCAGTTGCAATCGCATCGTCAATCTTGTCTGCGTTGTCCTTCAAGAGCTTGTCGATAGAGTAAACCTGCTGTTCGGCTTGATTACGAACCTCAGCTTCTTCACGACGCTTCTGATCCTCAGCTGCGTGTTCTTCAGCTTCCTTAACCATCCGCTCAATGTCTTCCTTCGAAAGCGCCGAACCACCAGTAATGGTTACTGACTGCTCTTGACCCGTTCCGCGATCCTTTGCCGATACATGAACAATACCGTTTGCATCGATATCGAAGGTTACTTCAATTTGTGGCATACCACGTGGAGCTGGGGCAATACCCGAAAGTTCAAAGGTACCAAGAAGCTTGTTATCACGAGCAAAAGAACGTTCACCCTGATAAACCTGAATTAGCACGGAAGGTTGGTTATCTTCGGCAGTAGAGAAAACATCCGAACGGCTGGTTGGAATTGCGGTATTACGCTCAATGAGCTTTGTAAACATTCCACCCTTTGTCTCAATACCGAGCGAAAGTGGGGTGACGTCAATAAGGAGCACATCCTTGCGATCGCCGGTGATCACACCAGCTTGAATCGCTGCACCGATTGCGACAACTTCATCTGGGTTCACACCCTTGTTTGGTTCACGACCACCGGTGAGTTCCTTTACAACTTCAGTCACTGCTGGCATACGAGTTGAACCACCAACAAGAACCACATGATCAATCTGTGAAAGCTGAATTCCCGCATCCTCGATAACCTTCTTAAAAGGAACCTTGGTACGCTCAAGAAGATCCTTGGTCATCTCTTCAAACTTTGCGCGACTCAACTTCTCATCAAGATGAATTGGGCCATTTTCACTCATTGAAAGGTACTGCAGGGAAATATTAGTAGAGGTTGCAGAAGAAAGTTCCTTCTTTGCCTGCTCTGCTGCTTCCTTGAGACGCTGAAGCGCAATCTTATCCTTCGAAAGATCTGCACCATAGTTATTCTTTACCTGCTCAACAAGCCAATCAACAATTCGCTGATCCCAGTCATCTCCACCGAGCTTGTTGTCACCAGAAGTTGCCTTCACAACGATAGTTGCATCGCCGTCGTCCTTACCCACTTCAAGTAGAGATACGTCGAAGGTGCCGCCACCGAGATCGAATACGAGGATAAGTTCATCATCCTTACCCTTCTCAAGACCATAGGCAAGAGCTGCTGCAGTTGGTTCGTTAACCACGCGCTCCACATTTAAACCTGCAATCTGGCCAGCATCCTTAGTTGCCTGACGCTGGGCATCATTAAAGTACGCTGGAACAGTAATCACAGCATCGGTAATTGGTTCACCGAGGTAAGTTTCTGCATCCCGCTTTAACTTCTGCAAAATAAAAGCGGAAATTTGCTGCGGAGTATAAGACTTGTCGTCGATGTCGATCTTCCAGTTATGGTCACCCATGTGACGCTTTACTGAGGAAATTGTCCGATCAACATTTGTCACTGCCTGACGCTTTGCAATTTCACCCACAAGAACTTCGCCGGTCTTTGAAAAACCAACAACCGACGGCGTAGTGCGCATTCCTTCAGCATTTGCAATAACTGTTGGTTCGCCACCTTCAAGAACGGTAACTACAGAATTTGTAGTTCCAAGATCAATGCCTACTGCACGAGCCATGATGTCTCCTTATTAATCACTGCAATCACTTTCCGGGATTCGGTATCCGGAGTTCGGTAGTGGTTGCGAAACTTTCTACTACTCAAGTTTGCAACAGTCCCCAAACTTATGTCTAGTTGACTGATTTATTCTTGAGTCTACTTCACTCAACTTTTAAGTTGTTAATTTTATTCCCAAAGCTAAAAGAATTCTTCTGTGAACTGGGGCACTTAAAATCTTGATAGCTTTTCTTAGTTCAGGAATAATTAAAGTTATGACTTTAACAATCGGAGTGGATGTTGGCGGCACTAAAATTGCCGCCGGTGTGGTTAATAAAAACGGCAAAATTTTAAAGAAAGTTCGTAAGGACACCCCTCACCAAGACGGCGATGGAGCCGTCCAAGTAATTATCGAATTGATAAATGAGCTCCAAGCAGAATACAAAGTATCTGGAGTTGGAATTGGAACTGCTGGATTCGTTGATGGATCTCGCACTTCGGTGATTTTCGCACCGAATATGCATTGGCGAAATTTATCGTTGGCCGTGATTGTTTCTGCACAAGTTGACCTACCTGTGGTTGTTGAAAATGACGCAAACGCAGCAGCTTGGGGAGAATTTAAATTTGGAGCAGCAAAGGGTAAGCGTTCAGCAATTGCCGTTACAGTCGGCACTGGAATTGGTGGCGGAATTATTTACGACGGCCGCCTACTACGCGGATCCTACGGATTTGGTGCAGAAATCGGGCACATGAACCTCGTACCAGACGGCAATCTCTGCGGATGCGGGCAACGCGGATGCTGGGAAGCACACGCTTCCGGAAATGCACTCGTGCGATATGCGCGCCAGCACGCCGCTAATAACCCCCAACGGTGCGCCGGACTTCTCGAACTTGCAAACGGAGTTGCCGAAGAAATTACGGGCCTACAAATCACCGAAGCCGCAACCAACGGTTGCCAAGGCGCGCTTGATTGCTTCGATGAAATCAGTCGCTGGATTGGCCAAGGTATGGCAAATCTTGCCGCAATTTTTGACCCTGAAATATTTGTTCTTGGTGGTGGAGTTTCCGACGCAGGAGACCTTCTTCTAGAACCAACCCAAAAATATTTCCACGAATTCCTTACCGCTCGAGAGTATCGCCCGGTGCCAAATGTGGTCCTCGCAAGTATGGGGAATCAGGCTGGAATTACTGGAGCGGCAAGTCTAGCTTTAACCAATTAATCAAATAACAACGCTTCGGAGAAGCAAAGCAGAGCGGGAAAACGCTAATTTTTAGGGTATGTTTAGCGTTTTCCCGCTCCGGCTAACAAATCAACAAGCTCTGGTTAACAATTTCCCGCTCCGGCTAGCAGGTTTTAATTCAGCTAATTAAAGAGCAGTAACTTCCAATTTATCGGCAATCGTTTGAATTAATTTATCAGTGCTCGTTTGGATCTAGTTCAGCATCCGCAGCAGTTGGATGAACAGTCCCCGGCAGATGATCCGGGCCAGCATAAATTGTGTACAGCTTCAGTGGTTCATCACCAATATTTGTAATATTGTGCCAAACATCTGCAGGCACAAAAACTGCATCATCATCAGACACCCGAGCTTCAAAATTCAAATTGTCTGCAGTTGGCCCCATCTGGCACAGACCTGTGCCTTGTTCAATTCTTAAAAACTGATCAATGCCCTCATGCGCCTCAAGCCCAATTTCTCCACCTACCGGGATCTCCATCACCGTAAGCTGTAGCTTCGAGCCGGTCCACAGGGTAGTACGAAAATTAGAATTCTCAAGAGTTTCTTTTTCGATATCAATTACCCATGGATTATTTCCCTGGTCATCATATCTATGAGCGTAGGAAAGTTCAGCCATCATTCCTCCAAATCAACATTGAATTTCGTAGTTACATTTCCAATTCTATGCCCAGCGTACAGAATTTCTCATTACTGATATACACCACCATTCCCCCATATGGCACAACCATCGTTTTCCAACTTCAAACTTTACGTGGCACGCCCAAAGAAGAACCAAAAAGTAGCAGCTGCCCATAACATCAATCCAGAAATAAAATACGTCAAAGCAAATCCACCATGATCAATAATCAAACCAGCTACCAACGGGCCTAAAATTTGCCCGAAATCCGCTGATTGCTGGAACAACGAAACAACTGCTCCACCCTTTCGCTTCCCAATAATGTCCGCCACAGCTCCCTGTTGCGAAGGCTGAACTAATCCAGCTCCATATCCACCAACCAGACTTAAAAGAATCAAAACCCATGTTGATTCAGCAAAGCCCATCGGAATAGTTGCCAATCCCGATAAACTCAGTCCGATGAGAATCAAACGTCGTCGGACATAAATATCTGACCATTTACCTGAAGTCAGTAATGATGCCCCGTTGCCAATAGCGAAACTTGCCAGCATTGCCCCAGCTAACCATGTTGGCGCTCCGATAATCGTAGCCGCCAACAAAGGCGCAACTGCCATTCGCACTCCCATATTCGTCCAGCCCTGCGCAAAGGCACTTGTTAAAACCAAACGGAAGCGAGTATTTTGAAAAGCTTCCCGGGTCCGAATAATATCTGCAGTTTCCAGAGTTCCATCTATAGTTCGTGAATCACTGGTTATGCTTCGCACATCCAGCTTGCCCTCATGTGCATCTAACCGAAGCACCTTTTTGCCACGCTGATCCGAAGGAATAAAAATAGTCACAATCAGCGCCGCACAGATTAATGTTCCAGCATAAATTAAGAAGGGCAAGCGATACCCAAAGGGAGCAAGAATTGCTCCAACTGCCGGACCTGCAATGTTGCCAAGCAAAAATCCGGAACCATATGCCGCCGAAGCTCTCCCTCGCGCATCAACCGGTGCCCACCGAATAATAAGAGACATTGCGGCCACGCTAAAAATTACTGACCCCACACCACCAAGTGCCCGATAGATTAAAAGCTGCCAATAAGAATGCGCGAAACCTGAAGCAAAACTTGAAATAGCCACAAGATAAATTCCAAGAATAAACATTCTTCGTTCACCAAATCTTGTGGAAAACATTCCGGAAACCGGCGCAAAAACCAGACGCATCATTGCAAATGCCGAAACCACTGCAGTTGCCGCAAAATTGGTCACCTCAAAACTTCGTGCAAAGCGTGGAATAACCGGAGCAACAATTCCATACCCCAAAGCAATAGCTACCGCGGCTGCAACTAACACCCAAATTTCACGTGGAAGAGGACTCCGAGTTGTTCCATTCTGCTTCGTGCGCCGAGTCATGAAATTCTCTTTTCGTTTTTAACTAGTCTCTTTTAGCTAGTTTCCCTCTAATACTCCCAAGTATCATTCGCCAGGAGCAACTAAGAGTAATTACGGAAGCAACAAGGAACAATCCCTCTGAACCATAATTTCACCGCAAAGCCGAAAGCTGAAATGGAACAACTCTAAAAATCTTTAAATTCCAGCCTAAAAAGGATAAGTTAGTTCTCATTCTGGAGAAGAACAGATAAAATAGTGGCATGAGTAACACCTTCCGGCCACCACTGACCCGCATGGCAGACGGCACAATTAAGCAGATTAACCCATTCTCAGATACGGAAGTGTGGACCCTGCCTGGACGCGGTCACCGTCCATTATCACTCCCGACCAAGGAAGCGAATCCAATCAATCCCGAAGAACTTGGTCATCATTGCGCTTTCTGCACACAAAGAATCCTCGAAACCCCGCCGGAAAAATCTCGTATCGTGCGTAAACGTGACGATGCCGTCATCTATCGCTCCACCGGCGTAGATATGCTTACACGCGAGTGGGAATTCCGCAGAATTCCCAATCTTTTTGAGATTCTCTCCTTCGAATATTGGGAGAAAAACTATGGATTCCAGCTTTCCCCAGAGCTGGAACACCGAATGGAATCTTATCTTGCTGATCCCGCCGGAAAATCTCACGTCTTTAACGTACTCGAAGCAAAACATCGCGAAGATTATTCTCCGGAACAATGGGCACTACTTGCTGATCAAGAAAAATTCCGATTGGCTCGAACCTTATTCGGTGCTGGTCATGATCTAATTGTTGCCCGAAGGCACTTTATCGACGACGCCGAAAACGATACACAACTTGCATCTTCTGGCACGCTCACCCCACAAGAACATGAGTGGTACACCCGAATCACTATCGATGCCATGGCAGACCTCTACCGAAGTAATCGCTATGTACGGTACGTGCAAGTTTTTCAAAATTGGCTCAAACCTGCGGGGGCAAGTTTCGACCACCTTCATAAACAGCTTGTCTCCATTGATCAACGTTCAGTTAACGGACAAATCGAAGTAGAAAAAGCACGAGAAAACCCAAATATCTACAACGAAGCTGGCGTAGATTACGCCGGTTCACAAAATCTTATTATTGCGGAAAATAAACACGCCGTAATGATTGCCGGTTTCGGGCATCGCTATCCAACTCTTGAAGTTTGGTCAAAGTCAGAACAATGTCAGCCTTGGGAACATTCACCCGACGAAATCCGCGCCATGTCTGATTTAATCCATGCAATGCACGCAGCCACCGGTCCTAATGTTCCATGTAATGAAGAATGGTTTACCAAACCAATCGATGCCGATGTTGCCATTCCCTGGAAGGTCCTTCTAAAATGGCGCGTTTCCACCCTTGCCGGCTTTGAAGGAGGAACAAAGATTTATGTGAATACAATCGACCCATGGAACTTGCGTGACAAGGTTGTTCCACGTCTCCTCGAGTTGCGCGCCGAGGGAAAGATTGCAGCAAATATCAATATCGCTACCGAATGCAGTTGCAAAATTAATTCACTAAAATATAACCCAACTTTGCAACAGTCATATTAAATTCACAGTGTATTCCCAGTCTACAAAGGCAATCTTATTCTGTGGTGAAAAAAGTAAATCATAGTCTCGAATGCTTAACAGTTTTCAAAACTAGCACTTTGAACAGTATGAATACGGCATAATTAACTACGGTAAGAAGATTTTAAACTACGGAAAAGTAAGGAAAAGACTCGTGTATCTAGATTCAGCGAAGATTCTTCTTGGCGACATCCCCGCGCCAAACTTCGCGACGCCACGAGTCACGCTCCCAATCTCAACGATAACTCGGAAAAAATCATCAATTCTACCAACAGCCCCGAAACCCATCCGCACACTTAGCGAAAAAGTTTGTGCCGATGAAGGCGCTGCCAATGTTCGACCAGCAAATTCTCCTTCCGCTATTGAATATGCGGTAAGAGTCGGAGCCGGGTCAGTATTTTTAAATGTTTTTGTTACTGCCGACGGCGTCGCTTTTCCCGCCCCGATTCTTTCCGGCCCGAAATGGGAAAAATTACCCTGGTCAAAACTTGCAGGAACGCAAATTTTTGGAGCGCTTAACACTCATGACTCAGTTGCGAAACTTGCAGATATCATTTTGAAATTTCCGGGAACTCATTTCGTTTTACGGCCACATTCAGAAAAAGCCGTGCTCGCAATTGCTGAGGTAATTAACGCTACTGATAGCGCTAGTCAAGTTTCCGTAACCGGTGCATGGGATAGTTGGCTCGAAACAATTCGGGAATTAACAACCCCGCTATTACAACGAAGTCTTGGACACGAATCTACTGCAGCATTTATTGCTGCAGTGAAAAAGGCACAAGAGCAGAAACATTCTGTACTGATTTCGAAAAACTTAAAAGTGGGAAATTGGATTGAAATCCCAGCCTACGCTAATACTAGACCGCTCATGGCAGACTTAAACTTTGCAAAGTTAGCCGTGCAAGCAGCTCATGGGCTTGGAATATATCTGCGCGTAACTGCAATTGAAAACTTTACTTTAATGGCAGATTTACTTGAACTTGGAGTGGACGAAATATCGAGTTCTCAACCAAAGCAAGTTCGTGAATTATTCGAAAGCAGAAAACGAAAAGCAGAAATAAATTCAATTTTAGGATTCTGAAAGTTTACCTTCAGTCATAAAAATAATCCGATCAGCAACCGCACTAGCTTCTTCGCGATCATGAGTAACAAAAATCGCTGAAGTGCCACTAATTTTTATTATCTCCCGTAAATCTACTGCCAAACTTTCTCGAAGTTGCCGATCCAAAGCAGAGAGCGGCTCGTCAAGCAGTAAAACCTTCGGACGAGGCGCCAGTGACCGAGCTAAAGCCACTCGCTGAGCTTGGCCTCCAGAAAGAGTGTTCACTGCTCGGTGTTCATAACCGATTAAATTAACTAACGCCAGCAGTTGCGTGACTCGCGTCTTTATTTCTCTTTTTGCAAGACCTTGCATCTCTAAACCGTAGCTAATATTTTTTGCCACACTCCGGTGCGGAAATAGCTGACCATCCTGAAAAACCATCCCAATATTACGTTTGTGAATTGGAATCTTTAACAAATCAACCCAAGAGTTTTCTGTGTAATCAAAAAAATTAACTGTTCCTGCAGTGACTTTCTCAAGGCCAGCAATCCCCCGTAAAAGCGTAGATTTACCTGAACCAGAAGCTCCCAATAAGGCTATGATTTCTCCGGCATGGAGTGACAAATCCACATTTTTCACAGCAGTGAATCCATCTGCATAAGTAATTGAAACATCTGTAAGTTGCAAGAGGATTTGCTTATTACTCATTGGGAAATCCTTTCTTTATTTGCGCAAACTTCTGCAATAATCACAACCGCCGCAGTAACAATTGCCAAAATTACCGCCGACGCTAGGGCAATACCATAGTTATTTGCTCCCGGGCGAGAAAGAAGCCGAACTATTAACACCGGCAAGGTCAAATGTTGCGGATCTGCCAAGAATGAACTTGCCCCAAATTCCCCTAAAGAAACAGCAAAAGCAAAACCGACGGCGAGCCCTATTCCTCTTAATACAATTGGTAAATCAACCGTTATTAAAATCTTTCCCGGACTTGCACCTAACAATGCGGCCGCTTCTTTCATTCTTGGATGAATCGCTCTTAACAATGGCACTAAAGCTCGCAGGAATAAAGGCAGCGCCACGATTGCTTGCGCAATTGGTAAAAGCAGTTTCGATTCCCCAATTAAAGTTCCTTGGAAGGTTAGTAAAAATCCGAACCCGACTGTGACAGCTGAAACTCCCAGCGGCAAGAGCACGATTCCGTCAAGAAACTGTTGTGCATTCATAGCGAATCCAGAGACTCGGCGTGAAAGAAGAATCGCTAAAGGTATTCCAACTATCACAGTAATCAATGTGGCATCGAAAGCAATTGTCAAAGAGTTTTTCATTGCTTCAAAAGCTGTTGTTCCTCCAGAAAAACCAAGACCAACCTCTTGCAAACTTAAATAATTGCCAAAGCTCCATTCGTCTCGCACCCGCAACGACCGCAATACAATTGAAAATAATGGAGCAACCACAAAAATAACCATAAAAAGAGTCGCCACAAAAGCCGGAATATCCTCGCTCTTCAGTCCTTGTTTCCGGAAAGATGTTACGCGCAGTGCAGTCTCGTTCCGTTTGGTAAGTCTTGTTGTGACTAACAAAGTAAAGAGAACAAAAATAAACTGAATCAGTGAAAGGATTGCGGCAGTATCAAGGTTAAAGAAAACTACAGTCTGTAAATAAATTTCTGTTTCCAAGGTTCCCCAGCCGGGATTTCCAAGAGTGGTCACGATTCCATAGGCAGTTGAACAATAGAGAAAAACCAAACTTGCAGCCGCCATAATTGCTGGTGTTAGCTGCGGGAGAGTAACCGTGCGAAATGCTGTAAAGCTAGTTGCACCAAGTGTCCTCGCTGCTTGCGACAAGCGTGGGTCTAAGCCTTGCCACATACTTCCCACAGTTCTTACCACAACTGAAAAATTAAAGAACACCATAGCCAGCACAACCGCAGTTACAGATTGCGAAAGACCAAGAAATCCAAGTGGGCCTTCCAGCATTACCCGAAAAGAAATGCCCACCACAATTGTCGGTAAAACAAAAGGGACGGTGATTATTCCACGCAGCAACGCCCTCCCCCGAAAGTTACGGCAGTAAAGAATAAACGCACCTGGAATTCCTAAAAGCACTGAAAAGAAGGTGCCGGCAAATGCTAGTCCAAAAGTTTGCCCAATAATTCGCCAAAGATGCTCTTGGGCAAGTAATTCTTGTAATCCCTGAAAAAATTGGCCATCGCTCGTCACCACTCCCCGTGCCAACATCTGCGATAAGGGATAAAAGAAAAAATAGAGCAGGAAAGCAAGAGGCACAACTATAAGTGCGCCTCTTGCGATCCAAGAAAAAGTGCGTCTCACTTTGTCAAAGAAATTATTCAATGCATCGACCAATTATTCTCTAAATTAAGAACTATTCGCCACGCTGAATCTTCTCCCAATCTTTGAGCCAAGTTTCACGATTTGTCGCCACGGCAGCTAAATCTGGTTGCAAAGAATTTTCTGGAAGCGGTGCATATTCAGCCCATTCTTTCGGCATTTCAATTCCTTGCACAATTGGATACATATACATCGTATTTGGAATTTCTGTTTGCACCTTATCGCTTAACATAAATTCAATAAATGCCTTTGCCCCATCGGCATTCTTCGCTCCTGCAGTCACACCTGCATATTCAACCTGTTCAATACAAGTTTCGAAAACTGCCGCTGTGCCACCTTCATGATATGCCGGGGAAGAAGAATAACTTAGCACAATCGGGAAAGCACCAGCTCCTTCACCGGCACTGTAGTCTACGTAGTAAGCAGTTGACCATCCATCAACAACCTTTGCGCCGTTTGCCAAAATATCCTTCCAGTATTCTTTCCACTGATCGCCATATTTCTCCACTGTGGCTGCCAAAAATGCAAATCCTGGGGTGGAGGTGAGTGGGTCAATCAGCACGGTTAATCCCTGGTATTCCGGGGCCTTCAAATCTTCAAAGCTAGTTGGAACCGCAAGCTGTTTTTCTGCAAACCATGCTTTATCGTAATTTAAACAAACATCGCCACGGTCAATAGCTACCAATTTTCCGTCTAACTGCGCTGATGCTGGAAGTTTTGCCAGCAATTTTGCATCTAGCTCAACTTCTTCAGCCAGATTTTCTGTTAAAACTTCATGGGCGTTAAAACTATCGACCCCGAAAAATGCATCCACAACTGGCGCATCCTTCTTTAACCGTAAATTGTTAAGAACCGTACCGTCACCAGCAGAAATAGTTTTTAGTTTATATCCAGAGGTCTCTTCAAACTCTGCCACAGCTTCATCACTGAGAGCGAAGGAATCGTGGGTCAAAACGGTAACCGTGCCGTCGCCGTCGGTAGTTTTTTTCGAATCTTGTGCAGTTAGTGAACAAGCCCCAAGAGAAAGAGCCGCCGCAATAAAAACTGCGAGATATTTCTTAGCTTTCATATCATCTCCAAATCAAGTTTGGAGGGCGCCAAATCGAAACCATATCAATCATAAATATGGTTCTGAAATGACGGAGAGATACTCGACTTCCTTTCGCCGGCATTACCCGGATCAGGTTCGAGGGTCTGCTTTCGCACTCTCAGCGCTTGATGCGCTCCCCTGTCGGTACCACTAGTATATATGGAAAATCTTAAGCTGATGAAAAATTCGTTTAAGCTTCGTGACGGCGATTATAAGTCTTGTTTACGCGACGCTTCACCAAAGTCGTTACCGCCGCATTCACCGCTGCAGTCACTCCAGCAAAAACAGCTACTTGCAAGCCTGGAAGATCATCATCCGTTGCGTCTCCGGCAGGCTTAGTTTGTTTTAAACCTTTTTCCCAAACCGCATCAAGAACTTTCTGCGCCACAATTCCGGCACCAACACTGGCACCCATAGTAATTAGTTTCCAAAGCGGATTCATGTTATTCCTATCTTCTTGCACTGAATATCCGGATTATAATAATCCGCTTCACGCAGATTTATTTTCTAATACTCAGATTTATTTTCTACTATAGCGAACTCTAGAGATTAACACCGGTATCATCTCCAGTACGCATATCTTCTCCCAGCTCATCAATTTCAAGTTCAATTTGCTGCACTCGACCCGTACGATATCCAGCACGAGAGAGAATATGCGCAGAAATAGGAGAAGAAATTAACTGAAAAGCGATCACAATCAACAAGGTCCAAGTAACAGTGGTTTCACGAACCAATAAAATTACTCCCAGTAAAAACATGATTAGCGAAAATACTTGGGGCTTTGTCACTACATGTTGCCGTGATAGCAAATCGGGATATCGTAAAATTCCAATCGCAGCAATCAAGATAAAAATTGTGCCAACAACAATAAATGTGCCGCCAAGAAAATCGGCAAAAAATGCCCAATCAAAACTGAGGTTATGCAAAAAATCCATGCCGAAATTATGTAAAAACTCCATTACAAACCACTGCGCCCTTCTTCATTGCCATCAAATTTTTGACCCTTATGATGATCAGTTTCGGGTTGTGATTGAGCTTGATAACTCTCAACTCTCTCTTGGGCAAGTTGTTTTAACTGCTTTCGTAAAGCTGGCGGAAGCGGCTGAGCAAAACGTGCAATTGTGGTCGAACCAATAAAACCCACAATTGCCAACACCGCAATAATTGGTAATAAATCAACGCGACGAGTGAATGCAGCAACTAATGCTAAAGCCCCAATCACAATCGATGTTGCCATATCAAGTGCAACCATTCGATCAAGCGTGGTTGGACCTTTCGCAATTCGATAAATCACCAGTATCATTGCAATAAATAAAACTATCGCGCAGGCGATAATCAAATAATTCATTTATCATCACCTTTTGCTTCAATCTTTCGTTCGGAAGATGAACCTCCATTGATTTCTTCTCGCTGAATTTCACCCTGCAATCTATTACCGGCGATACGTTCCATAGCTGCCAGCAAGTCTGCTTGACGCAAATTTCTGAGAGGCGTCATTAAGCTATCTGAACTCACATGATTCACTGCACTAAGAATCGGCAAAGATGCACGCGGAGCCCCTGTTATTGGCGCATAAGGAGTTGGTAATCTTCCTGCACTTGGCAAAGATCCCGGAACATAACCCGCGTCCATCAATTCATCATGCGAAGCAAAAGCACGCAAAATACGTTCTTCTTGTTCAAGAATAGTGCGATGAATCCCTGCTACTCCCCCGGCCAATGAAGTATCAAATACATGCACATATAAGGTTCCCGTTGAACGATGCGCATCAACCACTACTGAACCTGGCACTAATCCGGTCATGCCTGCAGTCATCGCCAAATAAATATCTGAATGCGAGCGCAGCTTCACACGAATAATTGCACCGCGCGGACGCCGTCCGCTCAAAATAAATTTAGCTTGGGAAAAAGAAGCTTTAACCATGTCCCCAAGAAAAATTAAACTAAGTCGCAGCACTGCGCGAGGGCGAAAACGACCGTCAAATGGAGTAAATGGGAATGGCGCAATCGTCGTTACCAATAAAGCTAAACAAAATCCGGCCAAGAAATTTCCAGGGGTTAAATTTCCCCAAAGCATTACCCACACAACTGTGAGCCAAACCAGGGTTCCCATTGAAGCATGCGGGAATCGACCCGGACGATGGGTTGCACGCCGAATTGCGTTACTAGATCTACTCATCTTCCTCACCTCCATTAGAGGTTTGAGATTTCAATAGCTTATCTAAAGTTTCCTCCGGCGAAGTTCCATTTCCGCGTCCTTCATGTGGCAAAACCGCCACCACATATGGACTCCGAGCTTCTAACTCTTGAGCCGCCTTACGGGTGTATTGATTAATCGGGCCAGCTCCAAGAGAAATCGCAATCGTGACGACGACGAGGCTTCCTGCCGCAAGTTTCATCCCTAATGGGGCTGGAGTTTGCGCAAGTGGTTCTGGAGCAGGCTGCCAAAAAGCCATATTCCACGCTCTAATAACTGCATATAAGGTGAGCAGAGAAGTCACAATCCCAGCCGCAATTAATACGTAATCAACAGAATAACCTCGATCGATTGAAGACTGCATTAAACCAACTTTCCCAAAAAATCCGGAGAAAGGTGGAATACCCGCTAGATTCAAAGCCGGCACAAGATATAACGCGGCAATAACTGGTGCAGTCTTCACCATAGAACCCAATAGCGTCAAATTTGTGGTTCGCCCATGGCGTTCGATTAACCCGACTACTAGGAACAATGCCGTCTGAACTGTAATGTGATGCACGGCGTAATAAATGGTCGATCCTAATCCGTTCACTTGGGAAAGAGAAATCCCCCAAATCATATAACCGATATGCGAAACCAATGTAAAGGACAGGAGTCGTTTAATATCTTGCTGTGCCACCGCACCAAGAATTCCCACAATCATTGTTGCAATTGCAAATATTCCAACCACAAGGTCAAGACGATTTGAGGGGAACAACAATACCTGGGTTCGAATAATTGCATAAACGCCAACCTTCGTCAGAAGTCCGGCAAATACTGCTGTAACCGGTGCCGGCGCCGTCGGGTATGAATCTGGAAGCCAAGCTGATAACGGAAATACTGCAGCTTTAATTCCAAAAGCTCCAAGTAAAAGAACTTGAATTGCAAGGCGTACTCCCGGATCCACTTCCGGGAGACGTAATGCAAGTTGGGCTAAATTAACTGTGCCTGTGGCCGCATAAATTAAAGCAATCGCGATTAAGAAGATAAAGGATGAAACCAAAGAAACCACAACATAAACTGTTCCGGAACGAATCCGGTCGCGTGTTCCACCCAAAGTAATTAGCACAAAAGATGCCATTAACAGCATCTCAAAGCCAACATAAATATTGAATAAATCACCGGAGAGGAAAGCGTTTGAAACTCCTGCAGAAAGAATTAGAAAAGCAGGATGAAAGACGGCGATTGGCGCAGCATCATCACCATCAGCAGCACCTTGAGCAAGTGAATATAACATCACCACTAAAGTGACGATCACCGAGGTGAGCAGCATAATTGCCGAAAGTCGATCTGCGACTAAAGTGATCCCTACCGGAGCCGCCCATGAACCAATATCCAGAACGACCGGGCCACTCATAGACATAACTACTAACGCAATTGCCACGCTAAGAACAGTTGTTAAAACTCCTACTGAAAGAATTGCTTGGAGTTGACGTAAACGAGCAAAGGCAAGTGAAAGACCCGCCCCTAATAACGGCAGTGCAATCGGGATGGTGACCAAAAAATTCCAATTCATCGGCTCATCCCCCAAGAATCCATAACCGGGTACTGTTCTCGTGGACGGTCGAGCACGGGGTGAATCTCCCCTAACAGCTCAGAGTCTTCGTTCTCCCCTTCAGTTTCATCATGCGTAAGCTCTGCATCTTCTTCAACCGAAGCTGTTGCGTCAGCACGAGCAGCTAATTTTTCCCGCTCGACGCGGCGAGAAATACGTCGATCTTCCAGATCATCTTGCACTTCATCATTTCCATACAACTGCCACGAGCGATAACCCATCGCAAGTAAGAAACCTGTGCTAGCTAAACCGATAACAATTGCGGTAAGCATCATTGCTTGAACTAACGGATCAGACATTTCTTCTGCTGGTGCAGCTCCCACAATTGGTGGCGCACCGGACTCTCCACCCGCAATAAGAAATAAAATATTCACACCGTTCGTCAAATTTGCCAGTCCGAGGATTATTCGCGAAAGCGAGCGCTCTAAAATTAGATAAACCCCGACTGAAATTAAAACTGCAGCAACTATTAAGAGGGCGAGTGAACTTTGCATTATCGTTGCACCTCCAACTCGTCGTCATAAATATGCCGATGTTCAGCTTCAGACGCTTCTTGAGATTCACGACGTCGATCCGAATCTGGGGTAATCAGAACATCATCTTGTTCTTCAATACCTTCAACTTCACCGTGACGATCAATTTCTGCGCCGAGGGATCTTAAAATATCCAAAACAAGACCAATCACCACGAAATAAACACCGATATCGAAGATTAGCGCTGTGGCAAATTTTACTTCGCCGAACACTGGCAAAGTAAAAATAAACTTTGCGGTCTGAAGAATTGTGCCGCCGAAAAATACTGGTGTAATTGCAGAAATTCCGGCAAGAGCAAGTCCAGAACCGAGCAAATGACCCGGATGAAGCGGCACAGCTGCACCAAGTTCATAGCGTCCACCCGCAATGTAGCGAAGAACTAGCGCAATACCAGCCATAATTCCAGCAGCGAAACCGCCTCCCGGGAAATTATGCCCCGCAAAAAGGAAGTACAAAGAAATTATCACCATAGTGTGGAAGATAAATCTTGTTCCAACTTCGAGAATTACTGATCGACGTGGAGACGCTAGAGTTTTTGACCCGACAAGCCAAAGCCGGTTCCGACCCGGAGAAGTTACTGTGTTTTCAATCTGACGCGCTTTCGTGCGAGTCCAAGCTGGCTGCTGCGTTGCATCATAAGGTTTTCCCCAAACTTCTGCTTTTGGATGCAAGCTTGGAAGATTGCGGAAACGATCAATACGAGCGCCTTTATCCCGAATAAACAGGAGTGAAGAAATTCCAATTGCAGCTGCAACAACGACCGATATTTCACCGAAAGTATCCCAGGCACGAATATCTACAAGAGTCACATTGACGATATTTGAACCATAACCAAAATAATATGCTTCATCATGGAAGGCTTCTGAAATCGGGGTAACTCTTCGCGATCCTGCCGCATACCAAGCAATAATCGCTGCTGAAGTTCCCACAAGTAGTGCAAGCACAATGCGTGACCAGCGTGAAAGTTTAATTGGACGGTTCGAAAAATATGCTGGAAGTCGTCTTAACACTAAAACAAAGACCACTAGAGTCATAGTTTCTGAGAGCACTTGGGTGAGCGCCAAATCCGGAGCACCGTAGAGAATATACAGTAAAGCCACTCCATAGCCGGCAACACCCATCAATAGCACGGCCTTTAAACGATGACGGGCGCGAGCCCCGAGAATAGCAGCTAAACAGGTAATTGCACCTACTCCCAGCTGCGCTAAAGAATCATACGGACGAACTGCCGCAAAAGTTCCTAAATTTCCCGCAAATAATGCAATTGTTCCTGTTAATAATGCGAAGGAAAAAATTGTTGAAAGGTATGCCGGTAAAGATCCACGTTGCGTGTATCCAGTTACTACTCCGGATAGCTTTTCTAGTCCCCGAATTATCGCTTGATATGAGGCATCGGCACGAAGCGGGAATTCAAACTTCGCACTTACCACCCCGAACGGAACTCGGAAGAAAAACAAAACACAGCCAAACAGAACCACAAATAAAGTAACTAGAAGTGGCAGATTGAAACCGCTCCAGAGGGCGAGATGACCAGCCTCTCCTGGAAGCTGATTCGCGTGCGGAGCAAGAATCTCTTCAATCGGTTTATACGCGAAACCAGCAAGCAAGCTTAAGGAGCCAAGCAAAACAATTGGACTCAACATTAATCCAGAACTTGGCTTCACTTCTAGCGATTCGACCCCAGACTTAGTGGCAAAAGCACCCCATAGGAATCGAAGTGAATAACCAACCGTAAATATCGAGCCCACAGCGATAAGAATCCATGAAACTTGATCTAAGCCCTCGCCGTCGATAAGCGCATGAAGTGCAGCTTCTTTCGCAACGAAGCCCGCCAGCGGAGGCAAGCCCATCATTGAAGCTGCAGCAATAGTAGTGAAGACGGCGAGAACTGGCATCTTTCGCCCCATGCCTGACAAGGCCCGTAAATCACGAGTGCCGGTAGCCCAGTCAAGGAATCCGACTGCAAGGAAGAGCGTGGATTTAAACAAAGCATGTGCAATAAGTAGCGCCAAGCCAGCAAGCATCGTTGCTTTCGTGCCGTATCCAACCAGTACCATCAGCAACCCAAGCTGTGAAACTGTGCCAAAAGCAAGAACAAGTTTTAGG
>JAXFDG010000079.1:0-12931 GCA_034173665.1 Arcanobacterium sp. | reverse complement strand
TTTTTGGTGTGGGGTTGTTTATATTAAAAAACCCCCCCCCCCCACTACTTATTTACTTCACGAAATCAGTCAAGAGCTTCTCCGTTTAGTAATTTCTCAATATCTGCTCTCCGGAATCGACGATGCCCGCCAAGAGTACGTAAGGTTGGAATTTTTCCATCATTTGCCCAACGAGCAACAGTCTTTGGGTCAACTCGGAATAATTCTGCTACTTCCGATGGGGTCATAAGTTCTGAGAGTTTCTCTTCTTTAGTCATTGGCTCCACTCCTCGCTAATGTGCCATTATTATTTTTCATTCCATATCAACATTAATTAACCAATACGGAAAGTTTCATTAATAACAAGACTATTTTACGCATTTTCCGTAAAGTAACAACCAATTGATTAAATATTTCCCCTCTTAACTCTAATAATTTTGATATTTAAGCCGGTTATGACAAATATTTTTCCACTTTTTCTGTAAGATGAATGGACCGCATGGCAAAACGATTAATTTCAAGGTATCCTTGACTATCGGAAGAATAATTAGGTAAACGTCGAACGATTCAGTTCGTTCCAAGGAAGTTAAAGGGGGTCCGACCCAATGGGGCGAGGCCGTCAACGAGCAAAACAACGCAAGGTTGCACGTAACCTGAAGTACTTCAGTCCAGAGACCGATTACGATGCTCTCGCACGTGAACTCTCTGGAAATTCGGATAATTATGATTCGTATTCCACTGATGACTACGAAGTAGAAGATGATTACGATGCATATGCAGAATATGCTGCAAAGTACGATTCCATCGATGACGTAGAAGAAGACGAGGAAGAAAATTAAAGCAACTTCCCTCATTAAACTTGTTCTACGCCAAGTGGAACCAAATTTTACGTGAAGCTAGATCAATTCGGTCTAGCTTCACTTTTACTTTTGCCCCAAGATTCAGTTTCTCTCCAGTCACCACAGCTTCAATGGCAGGATTTTCAATCATAATTACTCCACGCAAATATTTACTATCGCGATTCGGATCCATTGGAAGCTTTTCGATTATCACCGCATCAAATAACTTGCCTTCACGCCCTTGAAGCACAAGTGCCTCAACTGCGTTCAAAGCTTGGCTCTCGGCGCGACCAGCAATTCTCCCCGTAGTAGCCATCGCCCCATTAAGCTCCGGTAAAGATTTAAGAACCCATTCAGGAATATCCAAGCCTGCCTGCGCGCAGCGAACTACCTCAAGTCCATATCTATCCACCAAACGTCGCAGCGGAGCTGTTACGTGGGCATATGGAGCTGCAATAGCATGGTGAACAAAACTATCCTCGGACACAGGTAATTCACGCCCGTCGTCGGCAATATCAGAAGCAGGCAAAGCCAGATACGCTGCTCCCCGGAATAATGAAGCAGCTTTATTCATATAGGCAAGAGCTCGCGGATCTTTTACATCTAGCGTCGCTAAAAACTCGCCATAACTTTGCGAGTCTTCCCAAGTTAGCCCTAAAGCAGCCGCAACTCGACGAAGTCGTTGAATATCTCGCGAGTCCGCTTCGGGTAAAGTTCGCAATAATCCAAGATCATGTTTCAACATAATCTGCGCTGCAGCCATCCCGGTTAATAACGAAACTTGCGCATTCCACGATTCAACTTCGGTTAAATCACGGAATTCAAGGTGATATCGCTCTTCGTGTTGCGCAATTCTTTGTTCTGGCAAACGTAGCGAAACCCCTCCACGCTTGCGTTCAATCATCAAGCGTTTCTTTCCAAAATCAGCCAACAACTGGGGCAATTCCCACGTCACCTGATTCGGTAATGTTTCTAAGCCATCCACTGCGCGCTGCACTTGATCATAAGACAGTTGTGCCCGGGACGAGACTCGTGCATGAAAAACATCCACAGCAACTAATTCTGCATCAACATCAAGGTCAAGCACCCAAAGATATGCAGGACGAACAAGATTTGGAAGTAATGAAGCGGCATTCGTAGAAATTACTTCCGGGTGTAATGGTACTGCAGCATCAGGTAAATAAATAGTGGTTCCCCGTCGCCAAACCTCTTGGTCAAGAGCTCCTCCGGGCCGCACGAAAAAGTTTAAAGCAGCAATCGCATAATAAATCCGCATTCCTGTGGAAGTATTTTCAATATATAGCGCCTGGTCAAGATCTCGTGACCCTTCAGGATCAATGGTCACTAAAGGAATATGAGTGTAATCAGGGAGGTTTAATTCTGCCAAATCTAAATTCGCAGCAGCCTCAGCTTCCGCTATAACTTCATCTGGAAAATTATTTGGAATCTCAAATTCTTCTCGTAGTTTCTGCATCTGCTGCGCAAGAACTGCTTTTGTAATTGAATTAGATTTAATATTCAGCTTCGGCAAAATATCCTCCCTTAATTTTCTAATTCCGAGAATAGTGGGAAATACTGCGTAATATCACTTTGTGAGCCGGAAGCAGAATATTCAGCAGTTAAAACTTCACCAGAAACAACAAGATGCAACCATGCTTTTGCAGAAAGTTCCACAATATTTGGTGGAGTTCCCCGTCGATGCGTCACTCCTGAAATTGCTTGTACGGCACTTACCCAGGGAACTCTGATTTCTACTGAACGCCCCGGATAAAGCTGCGCAAAATAACTTAAAGTTTGTCTCACCAAGAGTTCTTCCGTGTCGACGTCGAGCCCACCTGCAGTTCGCCATCTCACTAATAATTCTTGCATCTGCCTTGGAGAAAGTTTTTTGCGCACAAACAAAGTGTAGCGGGTTCAGCCAGTAAAGGCTCAACCCGCTACTTTTCAAGATTTACCTTGCTATTTTAGTAGTTAATCCGCAAAAAGAACTGCAAAATTTTGTTCTTTAAGAACTGTTTACTAAAAACTACTTACACTAAACCTTGCTGAATCATCGCATCTGCTACTGCTTTGAAACCGGCAACATTTGCACCTACAAGATAATCTCCTGGCTTGCCCATTTCGTCTGCTGTAGCAAGGCAATTATCGTGAATATCAAGCATGATTGCGTCAAGCTTATTTGCCACAACATCAAAGTCCCACTTCTGAAGCATCGCATTTTGCTGCATCTCAAGTGCAGAAGTTGCAACACCACCGGCATTAGCAGCTTTTCCTGGAGCGTAAAGCAAGTTTGCCTGCTGTGCGATTTCAATTGCTCCGGGGGTAAGCGGCATATTCGCACCCTCAGCAATAAGCAAAGCACCATTTTCAATAAGCTTGCGAACGTCGTCAGCGTTCATTTCGTTCTGGGTCGCACATGGAAGCACAATTTTACCGGCAATCCCCCACGGCTTTTCACCTGCACGGTATTCTGCGCCTTGACGGCGAGCTGCATAATCAGAAACTCGGCCTCGCTCGACTTCCTTAATTTGCTTCAAAAGCTCTACATCAATACCTTGTGGATCATAAACTGTTCCCGCAGAGTCAGAAATTGTTACCGGTGTTGCACCAAGCTTATGAGCACGTTCAATCGCATAAATAGCTACGTTTCCCGAACCAGAAACAATAACTTTCTTACCTTCGAAACTCTCGCCCTTGCTCTTAAGCATTGCATCAGCAAAAGCAACTACACCATAACCAGTAGCTTCAGTTCGAGCTAAAGATCCACCCCAGCCGATGCCCTTACCGGTAAGCACACCAGCTTCATTACGATTAGTTAAACGCTTGTACTGACCATATAGATAACCGATTTCACGACCACCTACGCCAATATCACCAGCAGGAACATCACAGTCTGCACCAATATGGCGGGAAAGCTCAGTCATGAATGCTTGGCAGAAACGCATCACTTCATTATCTGACTTACCGTGGGGGTCGAAATCAGAACCACCCTTACCACCACCAATACCTTGGCGAGTTAAAGCATTCTTGAAAATTTGTTCAAAGCCAAGAAACTTAATTACCGAAAGAGTCACTGAAGGGTGGAAACGCAAACCACCCTTATAAGGGCCAAGGGCAGAATTAAATTGCACTCGGTAGCCACGATTTACCCGAACTACGTTATTGTCATCTTGCCAAGCTACACGGAACATTAGCTGTCGTTCTGGCTCAATGATTCGAGCAAGAATATTGGCATCTGCATAATCCTTACGCGCTATGAGCAGTGGTTCAACTGATTCAATAACTTCACGTACCGCTTGCTGAAATTCAGGCTGAGTTGGGTTACGCTTTAACGACTCTTCGTAGATTGCTTCGAGTCTAGAGTCCATCTTGCTTCTCCTTTAATCAGGCTCGGGATTTCCATAATTAGATGTTCATAATCCTGAGCGACATCATAATAGTAAAGGAGAGATAAAGATTTTTTGAAATCTGTTCAAATAATGTACAAAATACTCAAACAAATAACTATAAAACAGCGAAAAATAAAGGAAATAGCTAGTTACTGAGAATAAAGTTTTAGTAAAGATAATTTTGATAACTTATCGAAGAAGTTTTAGTAACTTATCGCAAACCAGGAATAATCCCTTTATCCACGCAATCAAAAATTAAATTCGTAACTTCAGCACGGCTCAACTCAGCAAGCTTGCGATCCCCCGGATGGAAATTATAATCTGGATAATCTTCTGGCCGATCAAGAATTCTTCGTGAATAAAGCCAAGTCTCAGCGATATTTCGAATGACCGACACCAGCGCAATCGAAGCAACATGGCTAGAAACGAAAGTCTCGTCGTCAGTACGAGAATCAGCAATACTTCCAACATTGTTTTCTAGAACTTGATCCGCAGCAGCATCTGCTTCAAACTCTGCCGTTGCCCCAAGTAAAATCTCATCAAAATCTAGAATCTTTGAACTCCCTGGTTCCCCTTCAAGATCACCAATTCGCACAAAAATATAAAGATCAAGATCAGACTCCATAAAATCGAGATAAACATCAATCGCCGCTTTAACCATCTCACGGGGAGATTGATACTGCTTCATCTCGGTTTTGATTGAATCAACAAGCTTTTGCACAACATAATTACCAACTTCATATTGCAAGCTCACTTTATCCGGGAAATAACGATAAAGAATCGATTTTGAAGTTTTTGCATGCTCAGCAATTTGATCCATTGAGACCTGATAACCGTACTTACGCACAACATCACAGGTAATCTCCATGAAATGTTGGGTCCGATTTTCTCGATGCTTCACCCACCGCAGGGCACGACCATCAACTTTTTCAACAACGTTGTTAGCCATAATTTCCTTCCCAACATCAGACACATATAAATTCTACCGTGATTTTCTGACAACGTCGCGCAAGAAATTCTGAAAATATACAAGGCGACGAAGAAGGGAGGAGTGCTTTCGCACCCTCCCTTCTAGAAGAGTTTTTACTCCGATAGCCCACTGAAGCTAAACAGATAAGTCGAAGAAACTAATCCCCTAGCTCAGCAAGTTATCAAGTAAGAAAACTTACTTTGCAGCTTCGATACGACCCTTGAGCTTCTCAAGTTCAGCAACAACTGCTGATGGAATCTTATCGCCAAACTGCTTGAAGTATTCCTCAGATTCAGCAGCTTCTGCAGCCCATGCTTCAGGATCGATTGCGAAGAGAGCCTCCCAATCAGCTGCGGTGAACTCAAGACCATCGAGGTTGAAATCTTCAAACTTTGGATAACGACCAGTTACGCCATCCACAGCTTCAACTTCACCCGCACAACGACGAACTACCCAGTCAAGAACGCGGGAGTTATCGCCGTAACCTGGCCAGAGCCACTTACCGTTTTCATCCTTGCGGAACCAGTTCACCTGGAATACGCGTGGGAACTTCTCGCCAAGCTTCTCGCCCATTTCAACCCAGTGACCCCAGTAATCAGCCATGTTGTAGCCACAGAATGGGAGCATTGCAAATGGGTCATGGCGAAGTGAGCCAACAGCACCTTCTGCTGCTGCAGTCTGCTCAGATGCAACAGTTGCGCCAACGAATACACCATGGTTGGTATCGTATGCTTCTGCAACAAGTGGAACATTGGTTGCACGACGACCACCAAAGAGGATTGCGTCAATTGCTACACCCTGTGGAGCTTCCCAATCTTCACAGATAATTGGACACTGTGCAGCTGGAGCAGTAAAGCGGGAGTTTGGATGTGCAGCCTTCTTGCCAGCTTCAGCATCAGCAAGAGTAAAGTCATTACCTTGCCAATCAATGAGGTGCTCTGGCTGAGGTGCATCGATACCTTCCCACCAAACATCGCCGTCGTCGGTCAATGCAACATTGGTGAAGATAATGTTCTCCTTGAGGGAGTCCATTGCCATTGGGTTGGTGTCGTAAGAAGTACCTGGTGCTACGCCGAAGAAGCCAGCTTCTGGATTAATAGCGTAAAGACGACCATCTGGACCTGGACGCATCCAAGCAATATCATCACCAACAGTTTCAACCTTGTAACCAGGAATGGTTGGCTGAAGCATCGCGAGGTTGGTCTTACCACAAGCTGATGGGAATGCGGCAGTTACGTGGTACTGCTTGCCGGACTTTTCATCGGTAAGGCGAAGGATAAGCATGTGCTCTGCCATCCAACCATCGCGGCGAGCCATGGTGGAAGCAATACGAAGTGCGAAACACTTCTTGCCAAGAAGCGCGTTGCCGCCATAACCAGAACCGAAGGACCAAATCTCATTGGTCTCTGGGAAGTGGGTAATGTACTTTTCGTCATTACATGGCCATGAAACATCTGGACGTTCATTGCCTTCTGCGTCAACGAGTGGATAACCAACAGTATGAACTGCAGGAACCCATGGCTTACCTTCACCGATAAGCTTAAGAGCTTCGATACCCATGCGGGTCATGATACGCATATTCACAACAACATATGGGGAATCAGAAAGCTCAATACCAAGCTGAGAAATTGGACCACCGAGTGGACCCATTGAGAATGGGATTACGTACATTGTGCGACCACGCATGGCGCCACGGAATACACCGTTTTCACCAATGAGGGTTTCCTTCATTTCCTTTGGATCTGCCCAGTTATTTGTTGGGCCTGCATCTTCTTCCTTTTCGGAGCAGATGTAGGTGCGGGATTCAACACGAGCAACATCCGATGGCAAGGAACGAGCAAGGAACGAATTTGGACGCTTCTCTGGGTTCAAACGAGTGAAGGTACCTGCTTCAACCATTTCGGTGGTGAGGCGGTCCCATTCTTCTTCCGAGCCGTCAGCCCACTCAATATTCTTAGGAAGAGTCAAGTTAGCAACTTCAGTTACCCACTCAATCAAATCTGCTGGAGCAAATTCTGGTGCACCAGCACGTACTTCTTCGACGGTGTACGTCTTATCTGTCATCGCAGGTCCTCCTGGGTTTGGCGACGTTCTAATGGAATATTTCCAGTAACAATTATGCTATTTCCGCAATGGCATCAGCTGGGACTATGGACTGCGAGACTTTTAGCCTATGTCGAGCCCAAAAGTAAGTATTGAGCTTCGTTGCTGCCACGCCCCTCCTTCTTTTACATAGCACTCTTTTAGTATCCCATGCTCATCACCTGATTCCCACTCTGTTTCCATAATGTTCATTTTCCTCTTCAAGAATTAAACATCCTCCGAGGTCAACCGTGAAAACTTGAAACTTTCCACAAACTCGCTCGAAATTACGCATAAACCATAATGCCCCTACAAAGTTTGTTAGACTCAGAGCACCGATTTCTCAAAGATTAAGGATCTTAAATGCAAAAAACTTCCCGTCTCAAGAAGCTCGCACTGCTTCTTATTCCGGCAGCTCTTGTATTGAGTGCATGCGAATCGAAGAACGAACTGCAAATTAACGAAGACGGCACTGGTCAAATGACAATTAATATTTCTGACGACACAGGCCTACTCTCCATGGCAGGATTAACCTGCGATGCTCTCAGTGGAGAATTTGCAAAAGGTTTTGGAAGCAGCGATTTTGATTTGCAAGACAACTCTGACGGAAACAAGATCGACTGCTCTCTCAAAGTAGTTTCTGACCAATCCATTGTTGACGGAACGAATGTTACCGAGAACGACGAAACCTTTGAGGTAAATATATCTCCAGACCAACTCGGAATCGCTAGCAGCGATTTAGAAATGTTCAACTCTATGGCTGGAGACAGCAGCTTTGAATTAGCAATTGTTACACCAGGTGAAATTGTGGAAGCAGAAGCAACTGTTGAAGGTGAATCTGGAGAATCAGTTATCAGCATCGACGGAAACCGAGCTGTAATCACTAATCTTTTAGCACTTTCAAACCCAATTAAAGTAGTTGGCAAGAAGACTGCAGATGCGAGTTCAAGTACAACTAACAGCGATTCCGACAACGGATCAACAAGCTCAGAAAACTCTGGCTTTGGTATGGTAGCTTGGATTCTTCTTGGCGCAATTCTTCTTGGTGTGATTGCTGTGGTTGCAATTCTTCTTACCCGCAAGAAGTCCAACACTGATCCATATGCCGGATATGGTGCCGCTCCAGTAGCTGCTGCGCCAGAGAATATCGGTTACGCTCCTGTTGTAACCACTCCAGAACAACAATTCGGGCAAGGTCAGCCAGTGCAACAATCCTTTGGTCAGCCAGTGCAACCGCACTACACTCAACCCGTCGGCACTGAACCAGTAGCACCTACTGCACCAATTACTACAGTTGACACAGCACAAGAAATAGCCTCTGATATTGCACCGGACTCTGGTCAAATTCCACCAACCCCGACAGAGCCACCTGCCGCGCCTCAAGCCTAAAGGCAAAACTCAGGTCCCTAAAGGCGGATACTCCCAGGGGTTGAAAAGAAAACCGACGGCACGCCGTCGGTAATCAAATCAAGTTGTGCTTCCTTCTAGTCTTCAGAAGGGAGCACAGCTTTTTTATTCTCAATAATTTTTGTATCACTAAACGTTGCTGAATCATCCGAGTAAACCCATACCGCTTCAAGACGTAATAGATACTTTTCAAATTTAAAACTAAAACGCAGACCGTCGTGAATCATGTAGAAAACAACCACACCTAATGCCGCCGCCAAAGTAATTCCCCCGCAGATAATCAATACTGCACGAGGTCCCACAACATCGCCAAGCCACCCAATGAGCGGAGAACCAATTGGTGTGCCGCCAAGAAAAATAGTCATATAAATCGCCATAACACGCCCGCGATATTCCCGTTCAGTTCCCATCTGAACAGCAACATTACAAGAGGTCATAACGGTTAATGCAAAGAATCCACAAGGGATTAAGAAAAATGCATAAGCATAATAGCTTGGAGCGAAACCCGCCAAGATTGTGGAAAACGAAAAAGCTACCAATGAAAGCAACACGACCTTTAAGCGTGGGCGTTTCCGGCGAGTTGCGATTAATGCTGCTGCGAATGTTCCAATTGCCATAACTGTGCCAAGGAGTCCATACTCCGCAGCATCACGATTAAACACAACGGTTGCCATCAAAGCGTTATAGAGCTGGAAATTTAAACCAAAAGTACCGAGGAAGAAAACAATCACCATCAGCACAATTAATTCCGGATGTTGACGCACGTAATGCAATCCTTCACGAACTGCTCCCTTACGTGCTGCTCGCGGCGCATGCTCAATCTCATTCCGATTCATAACGATTAATGCAATGAACATTGCAAAGAACGCAATCCCGTTGAGGAATAATGCTGGCGCCACACCAAGCACAGATATCAATATGCCAGCCAGTGCCGGGCCCACCAAACGCGCCCCGTTGAACGACATCGAATTCAGCCCGACGGCGTTTGGCAACATTTTCTCTGGCACAATTTCAGAAACAAATGCCGTTCGCGCCGGGTTATCAAAAGCGGCAATTACCCCTTCAACCGTAGCGATAACAAAAATATGCCATAGTTGTGCAAGTTCAAAATAGACCAGAACCGCAGTAGTTAATGCTAAGCACGCAAAAAGAATCTGTGTTACTAGAAGAATTTTTCGTTTATCAAAGCGGTCGGCAACTGCTCCACCATAACTAGCAAATAGGGGAACACCGACGAACTGCAAAGCCGCAACTAGCCCAAGTGCCGAACTGGAATTATCGGTCAAAATTGTTAACACAAGCCAACTTTGCGCAATATTTTTCACCCAAGAACCCACATTTGACACCAATGCTCCTGCAAAAAACTTCCGATAGTTTGGAATTTGCAAAGATTCAAATGTGGCGGACACTGCGATTCCTACTCCTAGTTAAAATCCCTAGTTAATTTCTTTAATTTACCTTGAGTTCAGTCGGTTTACGTTAGTTAAGTTCTTTTAGTCGTAAGTGCCAGGAAGACTTACAACCTCCTGGCACTTACGGCACTACTTCCAGCTTTACTTCTCTAAGAGCGGAGTGCGAACAATCGTCTCTTCCCGGCCTGGGCCAACACCAATCGAAGAAATTCGGCAGCCAGAGAGACGTTCCAGTTCAAGAATATAGCTTTGAGCATTCTCTGGAAGCTCCGCAAAAGTCCGACACTTTGAAATGTCTTCGGTCCATCCCGGGAAGTACTCATAAATCGGTTTTGCATGGTGCAAATCCGATTGCGACTGCGGCATATCCTCTACCCGCTCGCCGTCAATTTCATAAGCCACACATACTGGAATCTTTTCTAAACCAGTAAGCACATCAAGCTTCGTAATCACTAAATCTGTCAAGGAATTAACCATCGTTGCATAACGCGCCACGACAGCGTCATACCAGCCACAACGACGTGGACGACCCGTAGTCGTACCGTATTCTCCTCCTACTTCACGGAGGCGCTCGCCGTCGGCATCAAAAAGTTCAGTTGGGAAAGGGCCCTCCCCAACACGAGTGATATAAGCCTTGGCTACCCCAACGATTCGATCGATTCGTGCCGGACCAACTCCGGAGCCGGTACAAGCACCAGCTGCAGAACAAGATGAAGAGGTCACATAAGGATAAGTTCCGTGATCGATGTCAAGCATAACTGCTTGACCACCTTCGAATACCACAGTCTTCCCAGCATCGAGAGCGTGATTTAATTCAGCAGTCACATTCATCAGCATTGGCTTTACCCGGTCAGCATATGCCAATAGCTCTTCGACCACTGCATCAACTTCAAATTTTTCTTCGAGTAGCTCTTCAAGCATCGTGTTCTTCTGAGCCAGAACGCCCTCGATCTTCTGTCGCAAAATTGAAGGATCGAAAAGATCTTGGATTCGTAAACCAATTCGATTCATTTTATCGGCATACGTCGGCCCAATACCGCGCCCGGTGGTTCCGAGCTTACGTTTTCCAAGCATTCGTTCATTAACAGCATCCATCTTTCGGTTATAAGACGGAATAATGTGTGCATTGCCAGAAATGCGTAGTCGTGAAGTGTCAATTCCACGTTCATTAAGTGAAGCAATCTCTTTAAAAAGAACTTCTAAATCTACAACTACACCATTTGAAATAACCGGGGTGCAATCAGGGGTAAGGATTCCCGCTGGCAATAAATGCAGTGCAAACTTTTCACCATTGACCACCACTGTGTGGCCGGCATTGTTTCCACCGTTATACTTGACGACGTAATCGACCTCAGTACCGAGTTGATCTGACGCTTTACCTTTACCTTCGTCGCCCCACTGTGCGCCGACGATGATTACTGCTGGCATTTTGCCCTCCGTTTGTACTTATATGAACATCGCAGTTCTGAATTAACAAGGAGAGACAAACTGATGCACACCAAATCCACCAAGATTCACCTAGAGAATTTCTAAGATTCACTCAGAAAATTTTAATGCGCACTGAGCTGAAATAGAACCTCGCAATTAATTCAACTTAGCGACTTCGGTAAAACGTTGAAATTCGTGAAATTTTCATGCCGCTTTACTAATACATTTTAGAAACTCCACCCAAGCCCCTCAAGTTTATTCACTATCTGGGAAATATCTTCAAGCATTTGAGAAACCTGCCGATAAAGGGTAGTGCCTAAGCTGTAAAGAGAACTGTTAGGATGAATACTGTCAACGAAAGGTAGATTATGGCTGACGAACTGCATGATGAAATTTCTGAGTCCCTTGAAGGACTCCGAGATATAAAAGATTTATTCGAAAACGAATGTGAATGTTGTGGCGACCATGGATGCGATGAAGAATCCGAAGACTTTGCTCCACTAACCTCACTTGCCGGTTTACAAGAACGGCTCAAAAATAAGGTTAATTGGACAAACGTTACCGCAGTTACCCTTGGCGCTTTCGCCCACTATGCAACCCCAGATTTCATTTCTTCAAAGAAGCTTCGCACCCTCACTAAAGGGGCAATTCTCGGAGGAATTGGCGCGCTTTATTATCCGCGTTTGAAGGAAGACGTCGCCAGCACCTGGGGCGAGTTACGCGAAATCGAAGAAATCATTATCGAAAATGAGTCCGAGATTAATAGCGAATCAGTTGTTGATGAATCTGAGAGCACTACTGCAGAAGCTTCCTCTTCTGAACCAGAGACTGTTGGCAGCGGTTGTAGCGGAAACTGTGCCGGGTGTAGTTGTGGCGGTGAAAAGTCTGAAAGTGAAGAACTATTAGATATGGTGCAAAAGCAGCGCATGGTTTTAGTAACCAGTGCCGCAATCGCAACAGTAGTTAGCGTCTCTGCTGCAGCTTTAGCTGAAAAATTCCTCTATCGTCGCGCACAGAAGAAACGTGCCGACGGCGTGCGGGCAGCTCACACAAAACAAGCTTGGAAGCTTGGCATTGTTTCCGGTTTAACCAGTCTCGCCGAAGAGCTAGTGCGCTAGAAATCAACACCTGGGGCAAGGATAAATATGAAACTTGCACCAAAATCAGGAAAATTTCGCTCGCTAAAAAATAAAACCGTGAAAATACGCCAATAAGGGTTTGGAACTTGTACTAACTTGGTACAAGTTCCAAACCCTTATTGATTTACAACCTTATTTACCACCGGGCAGTTTCTAAAAATGCCACTAGCAGTTTTTAAAGCTAGTAATTTTAGAGCTTGGTTCCTACAGAACCAAGGCGCTCGCAAGCTTCACGAACACGCTCAGCCATACCAGCTTCTGCAGCCTTACCCCATGCACGTGGATC
>JAXFDG010000078.1:0-4607 GCA_034173665.1 Arcanobacterium sp. | reverse complement strand
GGTTGATGAAATCATCAACCCACCCCACTACTTAACCCCTGTAGAATTTCGGCCAGTGAAACAAGTTTTTCTCTCGCTACTTTCCTAATGCCCGAATAACTAGTAGCGCAATAAATCCAAGCACAGCGCCTCCGGCAATCTTCAAAGATTTTGGATCCCCATTAGCTACTCCGTCTGCAAAAGACTTAGCTTTTGCTTGGGTATCAGCGAAAGAAGAAGCAAATTTCTCTTTCGCCTGCGTGCTAAGCTGCTTCGGGTCAAGACGACCAGTGAGCTCATCAACAGTTGCAGAAAGTTCGAGACGAACACGTGCTAAATCTGCCTGAACCTGTTCTAAAGTTCGGTTATCTTCCCCTTCAGGAGCATCGTAATCTGCAGCTGACTTTAGACGGGCTGCAAGGCGTGCATCAGCAAGCGCATCTGCATTTAAATCCTTATTTACTTCACTCATTTCTTGAGTCCCTTCTTCACTGCTTCAAGATTCTTCAACATACCAGATTTTGGATCAACCTTATGCCGCTTTGAAGCTTTTAGCTTGAGAATCCCAATTACTACTAAGATCAAGATAAGTAATAAAAGAATCCCGGCTACACATAGGAAAGCTAGCCAAGCAGGCAAGAATGTTGCAAAGGCGAATCCTGCTGCCATTAAGAGAATACCCAGCATATAAAGTGCAAGTACACCAGCTACTGCGAATAGTGCACCGCCAGTTCCAAGCTTCGTTACCTTTGCCTTTGCTTGCAATGATGCAAATTTAATTTCATCGCGGACAAGGAACGAAAATTGTGCCGTAACCTTTGCGATTAGTTCACCAATTGAAGAACTTGAAGATCCACCTAAAGGATTTTGCAAGTTCTGTGGCTTTGGGTTCTGGGATTCGTGGCCTTCCGGCTTGCCCATTTCAGGCAATCCATTGTTGTTCACGATAGTGCTCCTTTGTTTTTTGAATCTGTTACCAATACGCAACGTAACTAAGAAACAGAGCTTAAGCCACGCCGTCGCAAAGTAGCTAAACCTCATTCTACGTTGTACTGAAAGGTAAATCCTATGAAAGTAGAAAATTACAATGAGACAGTGGTAATACTTTACAAAATTTTCTTAATTAACGATGAACTAATCGTTTTTTGAGTAATTATGGGTTTGCCGCTTTAACGACGAATTAACCGCTTCTGGATTTTTTGCAGACGTGTTGAAACTTCATCTACTCCGTCGAGCTTCCAGAGTTTCGCGCCAATATAGAAAGTGATTAAAGCGAAGGTTCCGCCGATAGCCAAGGCAGCAAATGCGATAACCCCAGAACTTTGCGAAAGTGATTTTTCTAAGGTGAAAACTATCGGAAGGAAAAGTAGTAGCAATACAAAGCTAATAGTTGCCAGTTTTCCAAGGTGAAGGAGCAGAGTGCGCAACCCGATGCGGTGAATTCTTTGGCGGGCAAATCCAGTGATGAGGAGTGCGTGGAGAGTTTCTCCTAGAACGTAGCTAAGTGCAATACCAATAATTACCCGCCCGGGGTCGAGGGTTCCGGATATGAAATATCCAGAAACTAAAAACGCAATATAGGGCAGAGAAATAATGAAGATTTTCCGGGTGTCGTTATAGGCAAAGAATACTCGAGCGTACAACAAACTAATACTGTTTGGAATAATTGCCCAGCAGATAATTCTGATTGTTGTGCTTAATGACTCCACTTCCGTTACTGTTCCGCTTGGAATAAAGAATCGAGCGAGTGGAGTAGCAAAAATAAATAGGCAGACCGAGGCAAAAACCCCGAAGCTAAGAAGAATCTTTGCGGAATTTAAAGCTTGCCGGCGAACTTCTTGGTAGTCATCACGTCCGGCTGCTTTAGAAAGACGAGTGAATACTGCGGTGATAATTGAAACTGTCACCACAGAAACCGGGAGAGCCATAATTGTCTGCGAAACGGTGTACGTCGCATTACCGCCGATTGTGGTGATATCTAGATTTTGATTTAAGGCTCGCTGCGTTGCGCCTGCCAATGAATTTGATTGCACAATATAAGCGGCAATTCCAACGACTGTGAGTGCTAGGACCCAGAGCGACGAACGCCCAGCTGCCCCAAGACCGACCCCACGCCAAGCAAAATCTGGGCGGAAACGAATTCCAATTAGACGCAGTGGGATAAAGAGTAATAGAGCTTGGCCAGCAACTCCAAGCGTGGTAAAAATAGCGAGAATGAGCCCGCGGCTTCCACTCCAGATACTGGCATCGCGAACTTCGCTTAGTGAAGCTGGTCCAAAGATGAAGATTAAAATTATTAAGCCGGTTATCGCAATAATATTATTGGCAGCAGGAACCCAAGTGTATGGACCAAAGCTTTCACGAGCATTAAGAATTTGCCCCAAAATAGCGTATAGGCCGTAGAAGAAAATTTGGGGGATGCACCAGTAGGCGAAGAAAACCGTGATTTGATACCAGTTATTATCGAGAGGTCCAGCAACGAGTTTAACAATTGCTGGCGCCGCCAAAGTGAGTAGTAAAGTTAATGGAATCATGACGGCAAAGAACATTGTTAACAGTTTATTAATAAATTTGTTTCCAAGTTCTTCGCTTTGTTCGGAGGCATGAACGATTGCTGGAACAAGCACGGCATTAATGAGTCCGCCGGCTATCACATTAAAAAGTACATTGGGAAGTTTGTTGGCAATATCGAAAGCATTTGCAATCGGAGAGTTCAAGCCGACGACGAGCACAAGTAAAATCGGGGAACGAATCATTCCCAAAATTCTTGAGACAAGCGTTCCGGAAGCCATTAAAGCTGAGGCACGAGCAAGAGATTTTTTCTTTCCAGGTTCAGGGAGAGAACCGTTTTGTGTGCTATTTTTACTCCCGCTGTAATCGGCGGGAGAGATTTTCCGATGTCGAGGAGTGTAGCTATTATTCACCATTTGCCTGATTGTTAAACCGTTCTATGGCTTCCGCAGCAAGTTCGAGATCTGAACGAATTGGCACGTATTCGCCACCAATAGCAGCATAGGTTTCATCGCCTTTGCCGGCAAGAAGAATTACCGGTGCGGAAAATTTCCCAAGGGCTGCATTAAGAGCTTCTTCACGACTTTGAATAACTTCGTGGTCAATCTCGAGATGTTTCGTAATATCTGCGGCGATATCGGCAAAGGGTTCAAAATAACTGTCGTCTTCTGAAACTATTGCATAGTCGGCAAATTTATTTATCACTTCAGGGATTTCTCGCCTACGAGCTTGAGATTTTCCACCAGCACAACCAAATATGACTACGATATTTCGATCCGGATAGTCTTTTCGCATTCCGGAGAGAACTGCTTCAAAGCTCAACTGGTTGTGTGCATAATCAACAACTATTTCAAGCTCTCGATTCAAGCTGGAAAATAGTTCCATACGTCCAATGGCCTTTGCTTTTGCTAATCCAGAAACAATGAATTCAGCTGGCACTTTTAGCGTTTGGCAAAGACTAATTGCTGCACCCGCATTCTCCACATTAAAAGCGCCATGCATCGGGAATTTAATGTCTAAATCATAAAGTTCGCTTTTAACATGGAACTCAAGTCCGGCTGGAGTTGAGCGAATATTTGAAAGGAAGACGTCGTCGTTCGGATTTGTGCCGAAGGTAAGCACTTTTTTCGCAGAAGTTTTAGCGGCTTTATAAACTCGATCATAGTGAGCGGTACTCGAGCAGATACAAGCAGTTTCGGATTGCTTAAAGAGTTCCAGCTTGGAATCAAGATAGTCATCAAAACTTGTGTGCTCAATCGGGGAAACATGATCATTTCCGATATTTAAGAAAGCACTTGCGGCGAAGTTGATTCCGGCAACTCGATCGTATTTCAGTGCCTGAGATGAAGTTTCAAGCACTAAGTGGGTAATTCCTGTTTTTTCGATGTTTCGGAAATGATCGAGTAAATCAAGAGCTTCCGGAGTGGTGATGTGAGATTCTTCGTCAATCACTCCGTCGTAAGTGCGAATTGAGGAGATGATAGCGGCACCTGGATGGCCAGTTGCACGTAACCATTCATCGATGATTGCGCGAGTTAAGAAGACCGTGGTGCTCTTTCCTTTAGTTCCTGTTATCGCTAATGAGGTTACTTTATCTTGGACGTTATCGTAAATGAATTGCCCGGCAATAGGCATCGCTTTTCGGATATCAGAAACAATGATGCCAGGAATTTTAATCTCTGGATAGATCTTTTCTGCGAGATAAGCAGTGGCTCCTGCAGCTTCCGCATCTTTTAGGTACTCTGGGTGGAATGTTGCGCCCTTACAACAAAACAGGGTTCCCGGTGTTACCTTACGTGAGTCAAAAGTGATGGAACTCAGTGCAAGCTCGGCAGAATTTTCTGTAGAAGTTATATTGGTTGTCTCAATAAAGAGGTTCGCAGCTTTTAGAGTTGCAATTAGTTGGCTAATTTGGTGTTGCATTTTACTGCCACTCTCTCTTTTACCAAAAACCCCCGCTTAGAATCGGGGGTTTCATTGGTGGCTCCGACCGGCGTCGATCCGGTGACCTAACGATTTTCAGTCGTTCGCTCTACCAACTGAGCTACAGAGCCAGATAGAAAAACACCCGGTTTCCCGGGGTTCTTCAGCGACCCTGACGGGACTTGAACCCGCGA
>JAXFDG010000077.1:0-2024 GCA_034173665.1 Arcanobacterium sp. | reverse complement strand
TAGCTAACTTTAGCAGGATGCGACTAAGATAAAACATCCGACTTTAAGCTTGAGCACATTATTTTAGTTACGCTTTGCAAAGGCGTAGAATTTCGTGCTTGGAGGGAATAATTTGGATCTTTCACAAGTACCGCAATGGGTAAACCAGAACTTCGTACGAAGTGCTCTGGCTATTGGTGCTACCGCGGATAAAGCTGAACTTGAGCAACAAGCATCAAAGTTAATAAAAATTTGGTGCGCTCCAGAAAGATTTCAGCATGGAATTTCGCATCTTCTAGAAATGCTTGCTCGTTTTGATGTTCTTGCTTCAGAAACTCCACATGCTGACTGTGTGCGTATCGCCGCATGGTATCACGGAGTTGTTTTTTCCACCTCTGATCAAAATGTTTACACTCGCAATGGTGGCGAAGACGAACAAGCATCCGCAGAATTTGCGGTGGAAGAACTTAACCGTTTAGGGGTTCCGGAAGAAGCTGTGAACCGGATTAAAAAATTAATCACAGGTTTGAAGGTACGTGGTGTGGGCGAGTGCAAGCCAAGTACTGAATCTGGAGCACGGCACGTTCATGCATGTGAAACTTCCACACTTGAAGCTGTAGATATCGATCAGCAAGCTCTGCGAGATGCACATCTTGGCACCCTTGCAGTTGAACCACAGAAGTATCGTAAGTACGGTCAACGCCTCCGCCAAGAGTACGCGCATGTTCCACTACGTCATTTCATAACTTCACGAATTCAAATTATCCAAAAATTACTTTCCCGGAAAAAGCTCTTTGTGTCTCCACTAGCAAGTGCATGGGAAGAAGTTGCTCGGCAAAATTTAATTTCAGAATTATCTCGCCTTGAACATGAACTTCAGGAACTAGACTCACAAATTTCTCCGTCACAGTCAGTGCAAACTATGACGATGGAAATACCTGCCGTAGCTAATGAAGAAAATCCACATTCCTCTTTGGCTGCTCTCGATGCAGAAAATGCACAACAAGCAAAAATAATAAATTGTGATACTGTGCGCCCACTCGCAATGGAACAGGAACCAGATTACTAAACGTGATTCTAGACCACTGAATTTCTTAAAATTCCAATCCCTTCAATTTCCACTTCTACAAAGTCTCCTGCTTTTAAGTAACTGGGTGGTTTCATCGCAACTCCAACCCCTCCTGGAGTTCCAGTAAGAATCACATCACCGGGAAGAAGTTTTGTAAAAGTTGAAATATAGGAAATTAAAGTTGGGGCATCGAATAGTAACTCAGATATCTGGGAGTTTTGTCGAACTTCCCCGTTCACACGACTTTGAATTTTTGCCTTATTAGGTAATTCATTTGGAGTTACCACCACGGGCCCGATTGGAGTGAGTCCATCCCAAGCTTTTCCCGCCATCCATTGTGATGTGGCCACTTGCCAATCACGAATTGAGCCATCATTTGCGCAAGTATATCCCGCAATTCCAGAAAGTGCTTCCGTTATTGAAACTCTGCGCATTTCTTTGCCAATAATAACCGCCAATTCAGCTTCGTAATCTAACTTTTCTGATTCAAAAGGAATCCGTAATGGTTGATTAGCTCCAAGTAAGGACTGTGCAAACTTTGGAAAAAGCGTCGGCGCCTTTTCAATCTCACGACCCATTTCTTTAATGTGGTCACGATAATTCACTCCAACACAAATAACTTTTGTTGGGTTTAGCACCGGGGGAAGAAATTCTGATATTTCCGCCTCATCCAGCTCGGTTCCAAAATTAATTTGATTTGTTATAAATTCTTCAAGTTTTTCAACTATCGATTTATTATCTTCCTGGACTACTGGTTCAGTCTCAGAAGAAATTAACCGCAATAATTCATCAAAACAGCGCATTTGCGCAATTGGATAATATTGCGAATCTTTTTCTAGCACCAATCTTGGCTCTGATTCACCGTTAATCTTCACTGTTGCAAAACGCATAATGCACCCCTTTCAATGAGTTAATTTTATTCTGAGAGTGTTCCTGAAATATAGCCTTAATAATAAACGGGAACTAAAAAGTGGGG
>JAXFDG010000076.1:0-5079 GCA_034173665.1 Arcanobacterium sp. | reverse complement strand
TGCTACGCCGTGTAGACACCCGGGGTGTCCTGCCCTTAAAGCATGGTGGCACCCACGATGAAACCAACTTGCAGCGTTGTGTAAGCCGTGCCACTCCCGCCAAACAGTTCGGGATGGAGACAGGTGGAGACATTCGCTACTTAATCTCTATATAAGACAAGAAAAGAACGCTAATATAAGTTATGTCACACAAGATTCTGCGATGACTAAGCTTTTGGGAAAGCTACGTGGCGCAAAATATGGGGACGTGACGGAACGAGCACTCACAAAACTGTTAGAAGCTGGAAAAGAACGCTTCTTCGATGTGCTCGGAATTGGAGGGTGCTATGGGGTCTACGTTAATTGGTAATTTACCTGATCTCATCTCACTAGCGGTCTTATTAGCTCTCCTTGTTTTTGAGTGGATTCTTCAGGTATTCATGCACAAACAAAGGATAGTCATACCTAGATGGATTGAGCGAATTACTCTCTTAACCCTCTATGTAGGATTTGGGATTATCTTTGATTCCCCAATTACTGCGATTGTAGGCTTCATCCTAAGTTTCTTACTCACTGCAAGGTTACGAACCCAGAGGTTACGAACCCAAGAGGCATAAGCCCGAGAGTTTTGGGGTGGTAGTAATTTCTCGCTACCACCCCACACCTGGGAACTCGTCCAAACCCTCACCAGACGCATCACCGTCAACACCGACGCCACCCTCACCATCGAATACAAGAACTAGACGACCATCTAAAACCGAACGCGGATATCATCCACGCTCCCTTAACTCTAACGGTGGCTGGGTGGCGAGGTAGTCGCAGACTTTGATGGCTTGGGCTCGGCGGTGTCGCAGATCATCGATCTGAAAGCTGATGTGCTGGTGCTCGGTCTCGAGTTTGCGGTGTCGGTTATCAAGCTCGTGGTAGCGTCGGTCGTAGTCGTCTGGGTCGCAGGCGGTGAATACTAGGTGATGAAAACATCGATAATGGAAGCGATTGAGCCTATCGCTGATACTATGAAGACAAACAGAAACACCTTGCCATTTCGACTAAGATCAGATAGTCGTTCACCTAGGGTTCGAGTCCTGCCGGTCTTTTTGACAACCTTCGGAGGCATTTCCAAATAAACCATAAAAAGTGATCCGAAGGTGATTGCTAAAGAAGCAAATGCAAAAACAATGGGATTGTCTAGAAAATCAAACATAAAAGCGTCTTTCAGAATTCAGTAAATCTCTTTATAGATGTTGTAGCAAGCACGTAAACCTATAAGGTCGATAACTGTCGACCCGGCGTTGATCATAAATTTCTTTGCCTGATCTCCTGCTTTTGTGGTTGACATCCGAGCCCACCCCCACAAGCTAAAACGCATCCTTAAAGCGCAAAAAAGAACGCCCATATTGTATCAAAATGAGCGTCCTGTTAGTTGTTTGCGCTCCGAAAAGTATACAAACGAGCCAAGCCTGCCAGAGCAGCCAGAACATGCATTTAGCCTAGAAAACGTGGATTTTCATGTGCAAGAGGGGCGCCACAGTATTGGCTCTGGATGAACAGGTAACAGAAAAACCTCGTCCTGATGCTCATCTCCTTTGCCTACGGTCATCCAGATAATAATGTTAATCATCAGCTACGTGCGCGGGTGAGCATTCAGTTTGAGCTGCTAAATATTACTGATTACTCTCTTATGGGCGTCACCTATATAACCTGTTTTCCGATGTCCGATGCCCCAGGAAGATGGGTAAGGTTTCCGGAGTACGGCGCAGAGGGTTTGCGTATCAACGCGACCGGCCCCCTTCCATGATGAAAACAGTCTCTGTGGCTTTGACCTCGGCCAGTTCGACAGCCCGTTTGTTACGAGGTTGTGAATGCCTGCGACGCTCGTCGTTCTGACGAGCAAGACGCAGTCGTAGCTGCCGGTGATCAACGCAAAATACTCTAGCTCTGCGATCTCCGGGAGTTTCTCTCGAAAGCTTGCCCAGCAATTCTGCTCAAACGCCAGAATTTCGCCGCCACGGGTCGTGACCAACACTGGCCCCAATCGTCGCAACAAAGTAGAGAACCCCTCGAATCCCGCGAATTACTAGGTAAAACGCGGAACCCGAGGGGTTCAGTTTGCACTCTATATTTTGTATCAAAAGTCGAGTACAAATGGTAGTGCTTTGTTGCCGATAGCTTTGTTCGGGCTGTTGACAGGTTCATTGCTGGTACTTTATCGACGAAAGCGAGAAGTGTCTGTAACAACTGCATAAATACTGTGAGAAAGAAGGTCTCTCAGTGAATATTCACTGAGAGACCTTCTTTCTATACTTTTGGTTTAGCCTTTTTAAGTCCTCTTAAGCTCACTTTTCTAATTAGATAAATTAATAGTTGTGAACTAGGAATTGAGATACTTCTATTTTTTCTTCTTTCAATTTTTTGCAATTATCGCTAAGGTAGTCGGTATTTTCCAGTCCACCACCTCCAAATTTAACCTTTTTCCCCAGTGAATACGGAGTATTTTGAAGATATAAGGTTCCATTGGAAACCTTGATATCTTCTGCAGCAAAAATTGGAATAATAAGCGAATCATTATTTGTAACCACAAGACATCCAGACAATACATCTAATGTTCCATCAAGTAATGCACCATCGCCGATACCGTTAGTGGCTCCTGGATAAGTTGAAATAGAGTCGACGGTCAGATTTGAAGTTGATTTCGGTAAGTACTGTGAATTATTTGTTTCGGAACAACCTGTTACGCATAAAACTAAAGAAAAGCAAAGTGTAAAAACCTTGATGGTAGTTTTCATATTTTACTCAGACCTCATTGTTTGTTCAGACTTCCTGGTGCATATGAAAGTTTTGAATACACAGAAATTTTTGAAGAACCACCTTTATGTATGCCAACAGCACTATTTCCTGAAAACCACGGACCGCCTGAGTCTCCGCCATCAGTTGGAGCTAAAACCAAAACAAAGTTTGGATAACAAGAACCAGTTATACATGCGTTTGGCCATGTCGGTGTGTAATTTGTGGATACTACTGTTCCGCAGTTATAACCAGTAGTTTTGCCTCTGCGGCATACTTTCGATCCTTTTGCTACCGTGGTAACTCCTGATGCAGCAGTAAGTTTTCTTGAGGATTCTCCATAAAATGATGGAAGGACTGTATTTTTTGTCTCTATTGTGTAAAACCCGATGTCTGCCTTCCGGTTGTTTGAGGTAGCGATTAGTTTAGCTTTCCCGATTGGGGAACCTGCCCCGGTTAAATTTGGATAATACGATAAATCCGTATGTGAGCAGTGTCTTGCACTCCAGAAGCCGTGTTGGTTGTTATATGTTGAGGTGAATCCTACTGTACAACGTGACATAGCAGTACCGCCATATACATTAGCTGTATCGCTAGCTGTTCCAGTATAGTTAAGGACAATATTGAGAGAACTGTGAGTGTTCTGTTCTTCAACTTCTAACTCTTGAACATTTTTTAACTCTGTAAACGCGGTCTCTAAAGAAGGTATTTCAAGTGTGGGATCGTTGACGTCAATATATAAAGTATTTGTTTCTGTATCAGTATAGAAACCCATGACTTCTGGAATTGCATCTAATTCTTCAATCACATTTTCCCAAACAATCTGCGAGATTACTTCTGAAGAGTCGTTTACTTCTAGGTTTGGTTTAGTGCTGGATACGATGTTTATGTACTTGATATTTTGTGAATAATTTACGGGAAAATCTTTAGTGAGAGTATGACTGCTGAATCCTGTGAGAGCTAATGAACTAGTGATTAGAGCGGTAGATACTATGAATAGGCGTGTTTTGCGCATCAGCTAATTCCTCTCTGAATTAGATTTTGGAAATTTATTTCCTTGGGAGGAATATAATTTGGGAATTTTGTAAAGTCAAGCAATATGAATGATTTAAGTCATAAAAATTTAGAAAATAGTAATGAAGAAAATTTTGAGACAGATAATTTTCCTGTTTAAATCTCACGGGTGTATTTATTGGTTATAGTGCAGATGGTGTTAGATCTTCACCAACACTTAGATTTAAACAAAGATATATCAAACTAAGGCTGGGGTCATCTAAAAAAAGATGACCCCAGCCTGATAAATAATTTATTAAGCTTTATGGCCTAACAAATTACTCGTATTTATTAATATTTGCAGGTTACTACTGTTCCGTCGATTTCTGCCAGTTCATCTTCAGTGGTAATTTCATTAATCAGCTGATTTTCCAGCACGTGGACAGTAACTTTTACATCAACTGCTGGATCAGAAACTGAATCATTGCCTGAAAGGATGAGCAATTTTGACGCCTTTACCGCCGCTTGCCGATCTTGCTTCAAGAATGTTGCAAAAGGATAGGCCAGCACCTATAACCCGATCCCGCACATAACCCAAGATTTTCCACCAAGTTTTCTATTAGGAAGCGAGTACCGCAACGACATGCTCTCACTGAGTCAAGCACTCGAGCACGCAACCCCCTGATCGCAATGTCCAGGGGTTTCCATTGCGCAATATTTGCCCGTTGAGGGGAAATTATAATCCATCACAGACCACCATAGGTATTACTAACAGGTGACTACCCAGCGCAGATACAACAAAACCCCGATAAAACATGACCAGGGGAAATGCAATCTGTTGATTAATCGACTATACAGCGCAAGACCAAAGCTTCAACTCGCTTCCTGTTGCCTAGCTTCTGATATAAAGTTGGAAAATGCACACTCGGCATTAGGAGATGCAAGAGCAACTGCTGCATTATTTAGTTTTTATTTGCAAAAATTGGATCTCAATAATTTGCCTTGGAATGACCTTTGCCAGCAAAGTTTAGACTGCTTCTGGCCAAAAGATTTACCTAAATCGACTCAGCCTTTTCCTCACGCTGAAACGCTTCGAAAAGAACCAGCAGACGCATGGCTTAGCCAGCTGGTAGCGAGCATCCCAAGTATTAATGTGCCTAAAATTGACTCATATATGGCTGCTTTAGAAACGTGTCTGCTGGATTCTGAGTTGTCGAAAACAGAGAAAAGCCTGTTGATTATCCTTGCTGAAAATTGCGGTATTCGCAGATCTCAAGTTGATGAAATTCACCGTAAGACTTTCCAGCTGATGGTTATTCGAAC
>JAXFDG010000075.1:0-5523 GCA_034173665.1 Arcanobacterium sp. | reverse complement strand
TAACGCATCAAAGTCAGCGTCAGGGTCAGCCATTTCAAGACCAATCTGGTTGAAACGTTCAATCTTTGCAAACATTTCTCCTGCTGCTTCGCGAACGTTTTCAATAACAGTCTTGTCTTCATTTAATGGCGGTTCCTGCATCAAAATACCAACGGTATAGCCAGGAGTAAGTTTTGCTTCGCCATTTGAAGGCTCGTCAAGACCTGCCATAATCTTCAAAATGGTGGACTTACCAGCACCATTCGGGCCAACCATACCAATCTTTGCCCCAGGCAAGAAGGCCATGGTTACGTCGTCAAGAATCAGCTTGTCGCCCACGGACTTCCGTGCACGAACCATCGAATAAATATATTCAGCCACGCTTGTTATTCACCTTTGCATCGCATTTCTTCATACATAGCCAAGGTTACCGATTCTTGCTTCATAACCAAAGTTTTTAGCGTATGAGCCTAAGCTCTTTACTCACTAAAACACTTTTTCTAAGTCAGAATCTACAGCAATAAACTCCGCCTCAGATTCATCTTCTTCCACGTCAATATTCGTCTCGACGTCGTGCCCTCCCGAACCTTCCACGCCGCTTTCGTCATCCCAACTATTTTGCGGCTCTTCAATCAGCCATCCACTTTGCGATTCTTCGCTCGTCCGTTCTATCGAAGAAGGCTCCTCTCCCCACTCGTTTTGCAGTCCCGCATTTATCCCTCCACTTTGTGAATCCTCAAATTTTTGATGGACAGTTTTTGCGAAATGAACAGTGCCAGAGTTCAATTCAACTCCAATCGAATCAGCCATAATTACAGCTGAGCTTCGTTCCTCTCCTGACTTTCCAGTAAATAAGCGATTAACTAAACGCCCTCGGACCAGCACCGGACATCCTTTATTAATACTCAACGAAACATTTCGGGCAAGATTTCCGTAACAGCGAACGGAGTACCACATTGTATTGCCATCTTGATACACACCTTCACGTTTATTAAAAGAGCGTGGAGTGACGCCAACATTAAAAATCGTTGTGGCTTGTGCAGTTTTCCCATCATCACTATGGTTGACGTACATCCGCGGCTTTGAACCGGCCCATCCGCGCACGGTGATTGTAGTTTCATTAGTCATTGTTCCTCCTACAGTTATCATTTCAAGCGGCATTTATTTGCTTGAGATAACAATAGGATTCACGATTCGTTATTAATTTTTGACGCTGAAAAATAAGCTGTGGATAACGTCTTCAGAAACCTGAAAAGTGGATAACTCGCAAATTCTGAAAATTAATATATATGCCCGAACACAAGCAGCATCATCTCTGCTTGTTCGCCTACATCATCCCCAGAAGCGTCCTGCTCCCGCGGCCAATCCGCCCATTCCCGTGATCAATCCGTCTATTCCCGCAGTCAATTCACCCGCACGCGACGAACTCACCCTGCAAGCAACAACCTCGCCTGTCGATGTCGCCCCAGCTCAGCCCCAGCCTCCTGCAACCATAACTCATCAAGCACAAGCACTAACTGTTCCTGCACTTCCCGCGAATACTCCTGCGCTAAAACCTGCGCCTGCTTCCGCTGCCGATTCAATGCCACCAGATAAATTACCAACGCAACCAGCGCCAAAACAGAGGCAATAATAATCCGTAAAACCGGCCCTGCCACGCCGTCGGCACTAAACAATAAGGTACTCACACCCGCAGTTCCTCCGAACAAAGAAGCAGCCAGGCTTCCCCACAAATTTTCTAAAGCTCCCGCAGCAACAGCTACTGCAAGCCCAAATAAAATCACACTCAAGGCAGTTGCTAGGAAAAAACTAACTCGACTCAACTTCGGTAAAGAAATTGCCGCATAGATATTGCCAATCCGTCGGCGCAGCTTATCCGCCGGAGCCACCGCCCCACTTACCTGCTCTTTCCAAGCTGGAAGCAAAGCCGCCGAAATAGTATTTACCCAGTCATCGCGAATCGCGTTAACCATTGTTAAAGCGGGCTGCTCTGGACGAGACAGCGCTTTGCGAGCCACCCCACTCCCACTGTCAGCAATCGCTGCAGCAACTGCAGGAACTCCCGAAGCACGCGCAATTGAATCCGCAAAAGGCAGCAAATCACCCTTAGTAGGTTCAGCTTCAAACGGTGAAACCTCACCTCCAAGACGCGCAGTTATCGCATCCAGTTCAGCCGCTGCAGTGTGAACCGTAGTCGAAGCACCCTTTGCTACACCACTTAAAATTTCCCGCACAGGTTCAAGACCTTGCCGATGAAGCGCCGAAATCGGGAAAACCGGTACCTCACCCAAGCCATCCTGTCGCAAGAGCCTGCGTAAATCATCCAGTAAAAGCGGCAACTGTGAGTCCAACACCGTGTCCGCATGATTCATCACTACAAACATTGAACGCGCCCGCGTCCGCAATGCTTCCAAATATTCACGGTGCAAGAGTTGATCTGCGTATTTTTGCGGATCAACCACCCAAATCAAAACATCAATCAACGGCATCAGCCGCCCAACAGTGACCGAATTTGCCTGCTGCACAGAATCATGATCAGGCAAATCAAGCAACACTAACCCGGCAAGCTCATTCGGCACCGGAGTCAAAATTGAGTCATGCTCGATTCTGCGATCAAGATCGATCTCTAAATAATCCAAAAGGTCATCGGCATTTGCGCGCCAAGTACAAGCCGTGGCCCGCTCAGTAGTTGGACGCAACTCCCCGGCGTCAGCAAACTCAAAACCAGTTAAAGCATTAAAAAGAGTTGATTTCCCAGAGCCAGTCCCACCCACAAGAGCTGCCACCGTAAAATCGGCTCCAAGTGCCATCCGCTGACGCACACGTTCCAAATCTCGGCCCGCCTGCGCTAATTCAAATTGGTTCGCACGCCCATCACACAGCCGAATAAAATCTGTTAACTGCTCAATCCGACGCGTAATATCTGCAGCCTGTAAATCCTCTTTAGTCGCAAGCGGCTTCACTAATTCAAGTTCTTCAATCTTCATCACAATTCCAATTCTTTAGTCCGCATTACAGACCAGACTTCACCATCAGAGGGACAGGCTCTTGCGCAACTTGTTTTCACAAGCTCCCCCACTCTGATTTATCTAAAAGTTCACTGGCGCGAAGCCGTAAAATCGTACTATCCGAAACCTTGATCTGAGCTAAAGAATCTTGATAGCAACGAGCAACCGATTCAACAGCCTGACGCAGCGTAGCCGCCAAAACTTTGCGTGCCTGGCGAACTTCTTCTTCTAGGTCAAGATCTTGAGCGACCTTCACCACTCCTGAAATACCCCCCGCCGCAGAGCCAATCAGGGCAGCTAAGCCTTCTACCCCCAGCCAAGGATTCTTCGGTAAATTTTTCCCAATCGAGCGCAAACTTATCCGCCAACGAGTTAATGCCTCATCCACGATCTGTTCAAGATTCAGATTCCCCTGCGCTACCTGCACAAACTTCTGTGTCTCGACGACGTCGTCGGCCCAAGCCTGCTCCACTCCAGCTTGTGCACTAATCACGCCCTGCTTCAATGCGACCTGTGCAGAGGCAAGTACGGCGTCAAAAAGTTGTTGCATTGCGGCATCGCGTTGTTGTCTCCGCCGCTTCGCAAAAAGCACCGACTTCTTCCCAGAAACCAAACTTGCAAGAGGCCCTCCAGTTGAAGCGAGCGCTAACCAGGAAGCACTTGGCGCACCCTGGCCAAAACGTCCAGCTTCAATATTGGTGATAAGTTTTGTGATTGCAGCCTGACCGCCTTCGAGTGCTTTATCGTGCAGGGAGATAAGCGAATTTTCTTGTGCTTCTAAGCCATCCGCTAACAGGAGTAAGTCTTCACGAATTGCCGGCAAAAGCGCCTTTGAAGTTTTTTCTGAAAGACGCCGTGCCAGCTTCGCACGCGAAACCATCTCAAGCCACTGTGAAATTTCTGTAATGACTTCTGGTTCAAGCAGCCCTTCCATCGGGCCCAAGTCAGGCACCACAAACAAGGGTACGTTATGCATTTCAGCAGCCGAAAGACGTGCTAAAAGGTCTTTTCGGACTGGATCTGCCGCGCGTTGCGGAAGACGATTTAGAAGCACGGCACAAGTCAAGCCGCGCCGGAAAGCAGATTCCAGAGCCTCCCAAGCAACTGCATCACCATAGCGCGAAGCAGTGGTAGTAAAAATCCAAAAATCTGCAGATTCTACAAGCCGACGCGAAAGCTCATGATTCGCCACCTCAATAGAGTCAAGGTCCGGGGCATCAATTAACACGACCCCCGGAGCAGCAGCTGGTGTTACCACCACTTTCGAACCTTCAAGAATAGGATGGTTTCGCATCATCCGTTCATCATTCGGATGTATAATCACTGCCGGAATTCGGGTTGTTGGGCGCAAAATAGAGGCTTCAGTAACTTCTTCTTGTAGCAGCGAATTAACTAAAGTTGATTTACCTGCTCCAGAAGACCCTCCCACAACAATTATTACCGGTAACTGTGCGGCCATAAGCTGTGGAATAACCCGCGATTCAAGCTGCGTAATCAAATTATCTCGCGTCAATTCCATCGTGTAAGTGCCAGGAAGTTCAAGCGGGAATTTGGCGTCACGTAGAGCTTGCAAAATAATGCGCACTTGCATTGTGCGCTCAGAAATTTGCCGACGCGACGGAAGCTCGGAACGTGAAATAACCATAGTCCTATTGTGGCTTATCTGCTAGATAAAATGCAGCTTTCGCGAGTAATGAAATAAAAGACACCGCCAATCCCGTGAAAGATTGAAGAAATTTCGAGATCTTCCAAATCGAAGATTTCCTCAAGCCAATGCAAGAAGATATCCTCAAACCAGCACAATATGTTAAAGTTACTTTCGCAGTATTTAACTGTTTGCCTCCATAGCTCAACGGATAGAGCGAAGGCCTTCTAATCCTTAGGTTGTGGGTTCGAGTCCCGCTGGAGGCGCAATTATAAAAGCAAAAGATTACTGATTCTCAAGGCGAGAAACACTAAATACGGCCGCTTCTCCGATATTTTCTCCAGCGATATCAGGTGGTAGTTGCACTAACCCGGCTTCCGTAGCGGTCAACACCATATGCGTCAGCGCAGGACTAATCCGTATCGAGTGCTGATCCACAAATTCAATTGCAAATTTTCGCATATTGAACTCTCCAGCAGTCTTTTCACGCGGAAGTGCCGGGGCTACTGCTTCAGCTAATTCTGCTTTCGCTCCGATTTCATTAACAACCGAAAGCCACTGCTCTCCCGTACGCAGGGCCAACTGCTGGTTCGAATTAGACTCAGTCAAGGTATAGTAGCCATCGCGAGTTTTTTCAATCTTCCATGGCCCTTCGACATTCATAGCCACACTCAAAGCTGGAATTTCATAAACCCCTTCAACTAGGGTGGCTTCAGCTCGCCAAGAGTCTAGGGAAATATCTGTTGTTCTTTCCAACAGAGTCTCTCGAGCTTGCTCCCAAGTTCCCCAGTCCCTGTCTCCCCCGGCAAGAATATGCCCCATATATCCAAGCATTTCACGAGCCTCGTCAAGAGCTTCACGATCTGTTTGTAGACTTGCTAAATCTGGCCA
>JAXFDG010000074.1:0-6146 GCA_034173665.1 Arcanobacterium sp. | reverse complement strand
TCTTGTATCACCCGAAACACTCATCAAATTAATGACCGACGGAATTTTGCTCGCAGAAATCCAAAGCGATCCACTACTGCGCCGCTACGACACCATCATCATCGATGAAGCCCACGAGCGCTCCCTAAATATCGACTTCCTTCTCGGCTACCTGGCAAATATTTTGCCGCAACGCCCAGACCTTAAACTCATCATCACCTCAGCCACAATTGATGCACAACGTTTCGCAGCACATTTTGGCGAACACATGTATGGCGGATTTGCTGGGAATCTCGCACCAATTATTGAAGTTAGCGGCCGCACCTACCCGGTCGAAATCCGGTATCGGCCATTAGAAAAAACTAGCTACAGTTCTAGCACTTCCGACACAAGCAACACCACTAACCACTCCCCTGACGCCGACGAGCTTGAACTTATCGAACCAAAGGATCAAGTCTCTGGAATTATCGACGCCGTCTCCGAACTTTGCGCAGAAGGCCCCGGAGATATTTTGGTCTTCCTTTCCGGAGAAGGAGAAATTCGGGAAACCAGCGCGGCACTACAAGACGAACTCGGCGCACGCTTTGTTCCACCCGGAGGAGTTTCAAAAGTTCCCGGAGCAATCGAAGTACTCCCGTTATTTGCGCGCTTAAGTGCCGGAGAACAGCACCGCATTTTTACCCGTAGTGTCTACCGCCGCGTAATTCTCGCCACGAACATTGCCGAAACTTCCCTCACTGTTCCTGGAATCCGCTACGTAATCGACCCAGGAACCGCCCGCATTTCCCGCTTCTCCAACAAAACCAAAGTTCAACGCCTACCGATTGAAGCAATCTCCCAAGCCTCAGCAAATCAGCGCTCCGGACGTTGCGGCCGTGTTGCCGACGGTATCGCCATCCGTCTCTACGACGAAGCAGACTTTCTGGCCCGCCCCGAATTTACCGAACCAGAAATTCAGCGCACTTCCCTCGCTGCCGTAATTCTCCAAATGGCAGCCCTTGGGCTTGGAGACTTAAGCTCATTCCCATTCATTGATAAACCCGACCTGCGCGCAATCCGCTCCGGAGAACAGCTCCTTATCGAAATTGGCGCGATAGAAGAACACCGCAACGGCTACGCTCTCACCCCGATTGGGAAAAAACTCGCACGACTCCCAATTGATCCACGCTTAGGGCGAATGCTCCTCGCCGCAGTGGAACTAAATTGCAGTGCAGAAATGCTCGTACTGGTAGCTGCGATGAGTGTGCAGGATGTGCGCGAGCGCCCAATCGAAGCCAAAACACAATCCGACCAACTACATGCACGTTTTACCGACCCAACTTCAGACTTCTTAGCCTACCTGCATATTTGGCGTTACCTACGCACACAGCAACGTGAACTCTCCGGGTCTGCCTTCCGCCGGCTCTGCAAAGCAGAATATTTACACTGGCTCCGTTTCCGTGAATGGCAAGACGTCGTAGAACAATTACGTCAGTTTGCCCGCAATCTCGGCGTGGACACCCGCCCGCTACCATTACCGAATCAAAACGATTTACGTGACGCAGCAACTGAAGCAAACCCTGGAATTGCGAACCACGACGTCATCACTGCCGTAAAAAATTTGAGCGGAAACGATGGCGGGACAAATACGGACCCCGACGCAATCCATCAAGCATTACTTGTGGGGCTGCTTTCCAACCTTGGTAATTGGGACGAACGCAAACGTGACTATGCCGGAGCGCGCGGCACCCATTTCGTGATTTGGCCTGGCTCTGGGCTATATCGCCGCACCCCAGCTTGGGTGATGGCCGCAGAATTAGTGGAAACTTCCCGACTCTTCGCCCGAACAGTGGCCCGAATTCAGCCAGAATGGATTGAAAAATCTGCAACACATTTGGTGAAAAAACAGTATTCTGAGCCGTTTTGGTCCACTCGCCAAGGCGCAGCGATGGTGCATGAAAAAATTACCCTCTACGGAATGACACTCGTAGCTGATCGTCCAGTGCTCCTCTCCAGAGTTGGTACTACCGAAGCGAAAAATCTCGCCCGCGAGTTATTTATTCGCCATGCTTTGGTAGAAAACCAGTGGCGCACACATCATAAATTCGTGAAACATAACCAGCAAGAACTAGCTATTGCTGCAGAATCTGAAGCCCGCCTACGGCAATACGGTTTGGTGGCAGACGACGAGGCTCGCTTTAGCTTCTTTGCCGCACGTATCCCGGAAAATATTGTGTCCGCAAGGCATTTTGATTCATGGTGGAAAAAGAATCGCAGCAAGCATCCAGAGCTATTGAACTTTACGCAAGAATTCTTACTTGGAAAGAACACTGCGAATGAGGATGACTTCCCAACCACGTGGGTACAGGGCGAATTTGAACTGCCGATAAGTTACAACTTCCAGCCAGGCCGACACTCTGATGGACTCACGATTGACGTACCTGTTACGGTTTTACCGCAGCTAGCAGATGTCAATTTCGAGTGGCTTGTTCCCGGAATGCTTCCGGAACTTGTTTTAAGCACAATTCGAGCACTTCCAAAACGAATTCGCAGGCATCTCGTTCCTGCTCCTGATGTGAGCGCTGAGATTTTACAGCTCCTAACACACCCTTTAAGCGGCTTAACCCCTGCAGCACAGCAGATCACCGGTGAGCAGTTAAGTTTCCGTCAGGCTTTTAGTAAAGCTGTAATGCAGTTACGCAATATCGAGATTACTGCCGCGGATTGGGAAGAGTGTACGCTCCCGGAACACCTCCAAATCACGTTCCAAGTACGTTCCGAACGTAACGCGATACTCGACGTCGATACTTCTTTAACTGCACTTCAACAACGACTCGCACCAGTTACACAAAACGCGGTAGAACAAGTAATGAAATCTGCTGTAGCGCAAGCTTTAGAAAGTGTGCGCGGAGAATTGCTGAAAAATGCGGCAGCTGAACAGGAACAACAGCGACTTGCAGAAAACGCAGAAAAATCACGGCAAGCAGCAGCACAGCAAGCCCAGGCTTTAGCAAATAATCTTGGCGCGCACTCTGAACAACTTGAAAGCTGGCCAGAATTAGCAACTGCAGAACTGCCTTTATTGGTTGAACAGACCGAAGCAAACGGGATGACTGTTCGTGGATACCCAGCATTTGTAGCCGAACTACCAGAAGCGTCCCCAACACAGGCATCCACAGCAGATACGCAAACAAAGCTTATGCCACAAGTACAACTTCGAGTACTCACCGATTCGGCACTAGCATTAGCAGAACATCGTCAAGGCGTGCTCTGGTTACTCACGAAAGACCTAGCCCTCCCCACCGGGCGAATCACCTCTCGCTGGAATGGCACAGAATCACTAGTTCTCAGCGCCTCACCATATCCAAGCACGGAAGCTCTCGTAATAGATCTGCAGTATGCAGCTGCGCGAAATATCGCCACGAAGTGGGCTAAACGCGAGAAAGTAAAGCTCGGGATGATTCGTAGCGAAACCCAATTTAGCGAGCTAAAATCCTACACCCTCCAACTCTTGGAAGATGAAACTTATCGAATTGCACGAATCGTGGTCCGAATTTTCAGCCAATACTCAGAACTAGAAAATGCTTTACGACTAGCAAAATCCACCGCGCTAATTAATACCGTGGAAGATATTCGCCATCAGTTATCACAACTTATCTACCCCGGATTTATCGGCAAAACTCCAGATACCTTCCTCGCTGATTTGCCACGATTCATTCAGGCCGCCCAATACCGGCTCGAAAAGGCTGCTTTAAACCCTGATAAAGACTTTGAAAACACAGAGTTAGTGAGTGAACTTACCGCCGAGCTCCATGCGGAACGCGAAAGTTTTACCCTTATGCCATTCGACCAAGCACGCGATAACACCCTCACTGAAGTCCGCTGGCTCCTAGAAGAATTACGTGTTTCACTGTTCGCCCAACAACTCGGGACCCGAGTAAAAGTTTCTCCGCAACGCATCGAAAAACTTTTAGGGAATTAAATGCAACTCAGTGAAGTAGCGAACCTTGCACGAGAACTTCTTGCTAAACACGGATTAACTTCTTGGAATATTCAATTTGACCGAGCTAAGCGACGGGCCGGTGCTACACACTTCCAAAAACAGCTAATCACACTATCTCCATACTTCATGGAAAACTTCTCTGAAGCAGAAGTACGCGATACTATTTTGCACGAGATTGCCCATGCTCTTGCTGGTCCCGGTGCCGGGCACGGACCAAAATGGAAGAAAATCTGCCACGAAATCGGTGCCAAACCTATAGCAAGGTTAAAAACAAACGCTGCACAGCGTGGCATCGACGCGCCATGGAAGGGAACCTGCCCAAACGGGCATGAATTTTCCCGCTTCCGAAAACCGAGCAGAGAAAGCTCCTGCAGTATTTGCGCACGAAAATTTAACCCAAATTACATCATTACTTGGACCAGAAATAACGAGGAACCGAAATAACCCGTAAACTTGAGCTTGTGCAAGCAACTATCTCCCGTAAGGATAATCTTGCCCAACCGCCAAAAAAGCGAAAACTTCAAAGTTTGCAGACGCGGCGCGGGCAAGAGATTCGTACCGCTTACACGATGCTGATTCCTTCTTTTATTGGCGTCGGCATATTTTTAGTACTTCCAGTGTTTTTAATTGTTGCGCTCTCGTTCACAAACTGGAATCTCGTCACCCCGCCGACTTTCGCCGGATGGGATAACTATAAAGCAATCCTCGGCTCTTCCGGGTTCTGGAATTCCATCACCGTCACCCTCGGCTTTTCCATACTGGCAATTCCGCTCGCGGTCATCATCGGTTTACTAATTGCGCTCGGCCTAAATCAAAAACTACCCGGCTCAAGATTCTTACAAGTCTGTTTTGTAATCCCATGGGTGGCTGCACCACTTGCTCTCGGCGTGGTTTGGCAGTGGCTACTCGCTCCCCGAACCGGACTCCTAAACCAGCTCCTGGGCACAAATATCGCTTGGATGAGCGAAACTTCAACCGCGCTACCAGTAGTTGCATTCGTTTATATTTGGCAAAATGTTGGCTATATTTCGCTCTTCTTCCTTGCTGGTTTGCAAACTATCCCGAAGCACTTATATGAAGCAGCGATGCTCGACGGCGCCGGCCCAGTCCGCAGACTCTTCCAGATCACTTTGCCACTTTTACGTCCAACCACTTTCTTCGTTTTAGTCACCTCGATGATTGCTTCATTCCAAGTATTTGATCTCGTCTTCGGGTTGACCGGCGGAAATCCAGGCTATCCGGGTGGAACCACTGATGTGATTGCAGCCAGAATTTTTCAAGAGGCTTTCGTTTCTCCACAAATTGGGCGGGCTGCCACAATGGCAGTTTTGCTTACCCTGATTGTAGTTACGGTAACGCTCCTGCAGCAGCGTTACTTCCGAAATCGCATCACCTACGAGTTAGGAGATGAACGATGAAACAGAAACTTAACACTTCTCGTATTTTCAGTATTTTGCTGACTTACGCATTGCTTATCGGGGGCGCACTCATAATGGTGCTACCGCTGCTCTTCTCGATTATGACTTCGCTACGTACCGAAAGCGACTTGCTTCATCAAGGAGCCTTATCTTTCCCGGCAGAATTAACTTTTGCGAACTACACGGCACTCTTTACCGAACATCAATTTATTGTTCCCCTCGTAATCACCATTCAAGTAGTTCTTACAATTGGTTTAGGACAGTTTTTCGCTTCCATTCTCGCGGCATTCGCCTTTGCCCGTCTGAACTTCCCTGGGCGTGACATAATTTTCTGGATTTATCTTTCAACCCTGATGATTCCTGCGGTTGTGACGATGATTCCGCTCTTTTCGATGATGAGTGAACTGAATCTGCGCAATACTTTCGCCGGTCTAGTTGTTCCGTTTGTTTTCGGTTCCCCGTATGCCATCTTCTTACTTCGGGAGAATTTCCGGGCAGTTCCACAAGAAATCTTAGATGCAGCAACTCTTGATGGAGCAAGCTACTGGCGGCAACTACGTTCAATCATGTTGCCAATGAACATGCCAATTTTAGCAACACTCGCAATTATTACCGTTGTCTCGCAATGGAATAATTTTATGTGGCCAAGAATTATCGCCCCGAGTCCAGAGTGGCACGTGCTCCCAGTGGCCACCTCCGCACTACAAACCCAATATGCCGCGAACTGGACTATCGTGATGGCTGCAACTACTGTTGCCATCGCTCCA
>JAXFDG010000073.1:0-8648 GCA_034173665.1 Arcanobacterium sp. | reverse complement strand
TGTCGGGGGCGGGCTTTCTGAAGAGTTCGTGCCGCAGTTAAAAGATGCGGGCTTGAAAAATTTTCATGTTGGTTCAAAGGTTCGCCCTGATGGTGATTTTTCGCAAACAATCGATCCGCATCTTGTTGAACAATGGAAAATGTTAGTGGGGTAGTGGGAGAGATACTCGCGGGGTAGTGGGCAACTCTCTCACCACAAATAACTTCGCTTTAATCGTAAAACAGTTTGGGTGGTTACCTGATTAGATTCAGGCAACCACCCAAGTACTTATTGGTTTAATAGTATGTGACTAATTGATTATTTAGCTTGGCCACTAACTGTTGTCTATTCTGTGATTAGTGGAATTTCTACCTCGGCTGGGTCATCAAATGGGAACATCGGACGTTCAATCGCTGAGTGTCCTAAGCGTAATAAATCTTGATCTACTCCGCCTGGCGTTAAAGCAAGAATCCAGTCTTTCTGAATATCGAAAAGATACGGCTCAAGATAGCCAATTTTCACAATTACGATATCTGTTTCTTCTGGGTTCAAGCCGGTACGCTCAAACTGATCCTTTGTGGTGTATTGATTACGTCGTGCAGTCACAATCAGAGATAGTCCGCCCTTGCGCAATACCGCTGTTCTTAATCCCATTGGATCGTCAAAAAGATGCACAACTTCAAAATCAGCAGTTACTGTACCCGGTTCGCGAGAATCAATCTTGCCACCGACGTTCGCAGTAATTGTTGCGCCCACGCCTGCAGTATCTGCTTGCGCAACAGTTTCTGGATCGAAGATTGAAGCAACGATTGCTGTTTTTTCACCTGAAACAATCTCTGAACGAGAAAGAACTTCTGTTAAGGCAACTGTGACGTCATCGGCTCCGCCAGCCCCGGGATTATCGCCAGAATCAGAGATAAAGAAGGGGCCTACTTCCGATGCAAGTGCGGCGTCTAGGGCAACATCAAAATTTGCTGTCGGGGCAACAAATTCGAATTCATGACGGCGTTCCCAGAGCTCATTCGCAATTGATCCAACTTGTTCTTCAAGGACTTTTGCATCATCTCCATAAGCGGCGATAGCGGCACAGCAACGTGGCTGATCAGCCCAAGCAAATCCAATCCAGAATCCGCCGTCGATAATTCCTTCGGTATGATCGAATTCAGCGATGCGATCATAGAGGCTCTTAGCAGGTTCCATCCGGGTGGAGGTTTTTTCTCCAGGAAGAAGGATTGGCACACGTGCCAAAACTTTCTTTGGTTTACCGAGACCGGACTTTACTCGTTCTGTAAGAGTTCGAGCTGCGCGTTCGCGGGTAACCCAGGCATCTTCATGTGGCGCCATTCGATAACAGGTAAGCATATCTGTGAGGCTGAAGAGAGTGCGGGAAATATTGCCATGTAGATCCATGCATCCACCAACAAGAACCTCAGATCCAATGACTTCGCGAATTGCGCTAATCAAATCGCCTTCAGCGTCATCTAAACCAGGGGTGGACATTGCTCCATGGATATCAAAAAATAATGCGTCAAGTTCTCCGCAGTCGGTGAGGCGCTCGCAGATTTCAGATTTCCAGGCTTCGTAAGTTTCGCGCACAACTGCACCGCCAGGAAGGGCTCGTGCGTGCAAAATTGGAACCCACTCAATGCCATCAGTCCAATCGCGGTGCCCATCTGCATCGCCGTCAATCCCTGCAAGATGCGCTGGAACTTGTGCTGCACCGGGAACTGGTTGCTCGGTTAAGAAAGGGTAGCGGGCGAGTAGTTCTTCGCCACGTGTTACAGAGAAATCACTTTCCTTTGAAAAATATGGGGTGAAGGTGGAGCTTTCGATATGAATTCCACAGATGCCAATCCGCATTTTTTACTCTTTTCTATCTTCCTTGATAACTGTTTGGATAAATGAAACTTTTTAGCTAGCGCTAAACTAGTTTTTAGCTATAAACGAGTACCACACCTTCCTAATAAAAAAGACGTTCACGAGCCAAGATTGCCATCCCGATGAGTGGCGCATCTTGCCGTGAAAGTGCCGGCTCAACAGTCAGGTCGGAGGTGGACATTGGTAAACAACGGCGATATAGCTCTGATCTGATGCCTGCAATTAAGGCATCGATTTGTGAAAGTGAGCCTCCGATAATTACTTGCCGCGGATTTAGGAAATTAACTAATCCGGAAAGAACTTCGCCGATACGCAATCCCGCTTCTCGGACGAGCGGTACAACTGGATAATCTCCATTTCGGGCGGCTTGAATTAGTTGGGCAACATTTGAAATATTTAAATCTGTTTCTTGTAGCCTGCGCATAATTGCGGCTCCGGAAGCTACAGTTTCAAGGCACCCAGTATTTCCGCAAGAACAAGGTAGTGGAGAATCAGTGCTGATACGAGTATGTGTGATTTCGCCAGCAAAGCCACTTGAGCCGCGATGGACGACGCCGTCGGTAATCCATGCAGCGCCAATACCGGAACCTACTTTTAAATAAAGAATCGGGTCATTTTTTTCGCCGCGTCGAACCCATTCGCCGATTGCTCCGGCCCTTGCGTCATTTTCGACAAATACTGGAAGATTTAAGCGTTCGTTAAGGAGCGAGCGGACATCTGTCTGGTTCCAGCCAGGCATGCGTGCTGCTCCTGTTACAAATCCGTCGTTATCAATCGGACCGGGAACTGCTAAACCTACTGCGCTGATATTACGTTGTGGGCAGGATTGTGCTTTTAGTTCATTCCATTTATTTTCGAGAATTTCGAGAATTTGGCTTTGTCCAGCAGAGATATTGATGGGAATGCTCGTTGCGGTAACGACTCTTCCGCTCATATCTGAGATGCCAATGCGTGCGTGTCTGGTTCCGAGTTCAGCAACGAAAGCCAGATCTCGTTTTGGGATTGCGCGAAGGAGCGCGGCGCGGCGTCCACCGGTAGATCCAGCCATTTCATATTCTTCGATGGCTGCAAGATCAAGGAGTTTGCGCACGGAGGCATTCACAGTTGATCGAGGAAGTTCAGTTTTCTCAATTAAGTCAGCTCGACTGACGCCTTTCGCGGCGGCCAAAATTGCAGCAAAAACTTGCTCGTCTAAGGAACTCATTGCTTCTATGGAAGGGGGAGAAGCGTCGATTTGGTTTAGTTGTGAAGTAGTGGTGTTCATCAGCATGCCTTACTACGTGAACTTCACTGTTGCACGTGTAGTACAACGATAAGAAAATCCTAACATAATTTTTAGCCAAAGTTACTAAAGTTAAGAAAAATCGTGGATAATGTTTACAAACTTTGGGCTAAGCTTGTATCGTGTAAATCACACACCGTTATTGTGTTGTGCTTGCAGCGCATTGAGGAGGAAATTATGACGCGATCTCGGCGGTGGGCAACAAAGGCTGTTGCTGCCATTAGTGCCGCGTTTTTACTGGCATCTTGTTCAGGTGGAACAAGTAACAACTCATCGGATGGCGCCTCAGGAACTGGTGGTGACATCACGATTGCACAGGTAACGCCAACTTGGATCTTCCCGATTTCTGCTCCTGGTAAGACTCAGGGCGAAAACGGCATGATGATTTCAATGCTTTACCGCAGTATGTTTGAATACGATTTATCTGCACCTGCAGATAAATTCAATATTTCTGAGGCATCTCTCGCTGAAATTCCAACTGTAAGCGAAGACGGTAAGACCTTCACCATTAAGATGAAGGATGCAACCTGGAATGATGGCAAGGAAATCACCACTCGCGATGTTGAATTCTGGTGGAATTTGCTTACCAATAACAAAGAATCTTGGTCTGGATACCGTGAGGGTGGCTTCCCGGACAATGTTGAATCAATGAAGTTCGTTGATGATAAGACCATCGAACTTACCACAAAGGAAGTTTTCAATCCGGGCTGGTACATTGACAATCAGTTAAGCTCGATGCGTCCACTCCCAGCACATGCTTGGTCTAAGACTGAAGCAGGGGAAGTAGCTGACGGTGACCGCGATCCAGCAACTGCAAAGGAAATTTTTGCTTACCTCACCAAGGCTTCAGAAGATTTACAGTCTTACGCTACCAATGATCTTTGGAAGACAGTTTCTGGCGCTTACACCTTGGATAAGTTTGTTCCAAGCGGTGAAGTCCGTTTTGAACCAGTTAAGAACTGGTCCGGTGGCGAAGTGAAGAACTCCGGTATTGTATTCCGTCCATTTACTTCTGACGACGCACAGTTTAATGTACTTCGTTCTGGCGGTATTGATTTCGGATACATTCCAGCAGGTTCAATTTCTCAAAAGGAAGCAATTGAAAAGCTAGGTTACACTGTTGAGCCTTGGTACGGATGGTCAATTTCTTACGTTCCATTCAACTTTGCGAATCCAAAGACTGGTCCAATCTTTAAGCAGAAGTATGTTCGCCAAGCAATGCAGATGCTTATTGATCAGGAATCTATTTCAAAGGTGATTTGGGCCGGCATGGCTGCACCTACTTGTGGTCCTGTTCCACAGGCTCCAGGTGAGGGTGGTTCTTCTGAAGGTTGTGCATACAAGTTTGACCCAGAAGCAGCAAAGAAGCTTCTCGCTGACAATGGCTGGAAAGTTAATCCAGGTGGTGTGAGTGTTTGTGAAAATGCTGGTTCAGGTGCAGGACAGTGTGGTGAAGGTGTTCCAGCTGGAGCTGAACTTTCCTTCAAGTTCATTTCGCAATCTGGATTCCCAGCAACCACTAAGATGACTACAGAAATGAATTCTCGCTTCTCCGAAGCTGGTATCAAGCTAGAAATTCAGGAAGTTCCAGATTCAGTTGCAGTTTCCCAAAAGTGTGTTGAAGGTGAAGCTTGTGACTGGGATCTATCTTGGTTTGGTTCACAGTCTTCGTGGTACTACCCAGTTTATGCATCCGGTGAGCGCCTCTACGCTACTGATGCTCCAGTGAATCTTGGTCAGTACTCAAATACTGAGGCCGATAAGCTCATTGACGCAACCAAGACCTCACTTGATACCTCTGCAATGATTGCCTACAACGATTACCTAGCTGAGGATCTTCCAGTGCTCTGGATGCCAAACCCAGTTAATCGAATCGCGGCATTTAAGTCGAACATTGAAGGTATTAGCCCACTTAGTCCGATGATTAACATCTACCCACATCTCTGGGAGAGGAAGTAATAGCGGATTAATTTAGTGTTAGGTGCCCGAGGCAAGGGGCAACTCAAAAGTCTTTTGTCTCGGGCGCTAAACACTTGAAGTCAAGCTAATTTTGACAAATATTATTGGAGGAGGACTAGCGCATGGCACGCTTTATTCTGCGCCGACTGGCACAGTCAATTATTGTTGTGTTGCTTGTTACCCTAATTACTTTTACGATTTTGCACCTTTTGCCGGGTGGCGCTGCCCGATCAGCATTAGGGCTCGATGCGACCCAAGAACAGCTTGATGCATTCACAAAGCAAATGGGATATGACCGCCCGCTATGGGAGCAGTATATTGCTTATCTTGGTCGGCTTATTACAGGGGATTTCGGCACATCATTTAGAATGAATATGGATGTTGGCGAAGCGATTGCGCAGCGTCTTCCAAAGACTTTCTTGCTTGGCATCTCGGCACTTTTAATCGCCGTTCTCATTGCCATCCCACTTGGGGTAATTCAGGCATACCGCCGTAATCAGTGGCCAGATTATTTAATTACAGCATTAGCATTATTGATGTACTCAACCCCACTGTTCTTTATGGGATTGATGTTGATTATTCTTTTCTCGCAAGTTTGGCCAGTTCTTCCGGCAGAAGCCCCGCAAGGATTTACTGTTTCGGAAATGCTTGCGAATTGGCAGGGGTTGATTTTGCCGGCATTCACCCTTGCTTTGGTTTCAATGGCGGCATATACCCGGTATATGCGCTCAACCATGGTTGATAATTTAGAAGAAAACTACATTCGCACTGCGCGCTCTAAGGGCCTTTCGGAACGCCGTGTTGTTTTTGGGCACGCGCTACGAAACTCCCTCTTCCCAATTATTACCTTATTAGGTATGGGCTTGCCGGGCCTTTTCTCCGGAGCGCTCGTCGTTGAATCTCTCTTTAACTATCCCGGTATGGGGTTGATGTTCTGGCAGGCAGCACAAGGTCGTGATTATCCAATTTTGCTTGCTGTGACCACGATTATTTCGATTGCTACAGTTATTGGCGCACTTATTGCCGATATCTTGTACGCAATAGCTGATCCACGAGTTCGATATGGAGGAGGGGATACCAAATGAGTGCAGAATCTAGTGTTACTTCAGAGCAGACTTCTGTTTCTCCGGCGCAAACTCCGGCATCAACGTCGAATCGACTTGTTAATACGCCAAATGCTGCGAAGCAGAAATCTAAAGCTGCTGCTCGTGGAAGTCTCTTTAAACAGGGCGTTGCAGTGTTTATGTCGAATAAACTTGCGGTTGCTGGTTTAGGGATTTTGCTTCTCTTCACCCTGTTTTCATTCGTCGGTCCATATTTTTGGGTTACTGAACAAAAGCTAAATGATTTATCGCAGGTTTATTTACCGATCTCGGCGGAACATCCATTAGGCACTGATGGCGTTGGCTTTGATCAGCTTGGACGTTTAATGGAAGGTGGTCAAACCTCCATTATCATCGGCTTGTGTGCTGGTCTCCTTGCAACTACTATTGGCACGATTTGGGGTGCTATTGCGGGCTTCGTTGGCGGATGGGTAGATTCGGCAATGATGCGAATCGTTGATGCAATGATGGCAATTCCAGCATTGTTCCTCTTTATTTTGATTGCCTCAATGGTTACGCCAACTGTGCCTTTGTTGATTTTGACTGTTGGTGCTTTTGCTTGGTTGAATCCAGCGCGTTTGGTTCGGGGTGAGTCCTTAGCCTTGCGTGCCCGTGACTACATTATGGCGATGCGTGGAATGGGCGGTTCACCGATGCGCGCTGTTCGTACCCATATTGTGCGAAATGCAATCGGTACTGTGATTGTTAATGCAACTTTCCAAGTCGCAGACGCAATTCTCTATGTTGCTTACCTGTCGTTCCTCGGACTCGGTGTTCCGCCTCCCGCAGCGAACTGGGGTGGAATGCTCTCAGATGGAATGACCGAAATTTATAACGGCCACTGGTGGCTTTTATTCCCACCAGGACTAATGATTATTACGCTTGTGGTTGCCTTCAACTTTGTGGGTGACGGTCTGCGTGACGCTTTCGAAGTTCGTCTCCGCGAACGCTAAGGAGCAATTATGGAAGAACAGCCATTGCTGAGTCTGCGTGATCTTGAGGTCACGATTAAGCTTCGTCATGGATACGTGACTCCACTACGGGGTGTAAATCTTGACGTGCGAGCAGGTGAAACGCTCGGTATTGTTGGTGAATCCGGTAGTGGTAAAACGATGACCGCTCTTTCTGTAATGGGTTTGCTCCCGCATCGTGCTCAGGTTTCTGCCGGAAATATCATGTTTGCTGGCAAGGATTTGACCACTATTGATGAGAAAGAATCGCGGAAGATTCGGGGTCTTGATATCGGTATGATTTTCCAAGACCCATTAACCTCATTGAATCCGACGATGAAGATTGGTGCGCAGGTTGCAGAGCCACTTATTGTGCATCGGGGAATCGGGAAAAAGGAAGCTTGGGAAAAAGCTGTAGATATTCTGCGCAAGGTTGGAATGCCTCGTCCAGAAAAAATTGTCAATGACTATCCACATCAGCTTTCTGGCGGTATGCGGCAACGAGTAATGATTGCGATGGCTCTTGTGTGCCAGCCTTCGTTATTGATTGCAGACGAACCAACTACTGCTCTTGATGTGACGATTCAGCGGCAAATTCTTGATCTTATTGACTCTCTGAAGGAAGAATTTAATACTTCCGTTATCCTCGTTACTCACGATTTAGGTGTTGTTGCTGGTCGCTGTGATCGTGTTGCAGTGATGTACGCCGGAAAGATTGTTGAAGTTGCGGAAACTGATGCAATTTTTACTAATCCACAACATCAGTACACACGTTCTTTAATTGCTGCACTTCCAGAGAATACAAAAGATGCCCGTCAAGAGCTATATGCCATTCCAGGAATGCCTCCAAGTTTGCGAGAAGATATCGCCGGATGCCCATTTGCACCGCGGTGTCCACGGGCTGATGAAAAGTGTTTTACGGTTATTCCAGAAACAGTTTCGATTCCGACCGACGGCGAAGCGCATCTTCACTCCTGTCACTATCCAGCAGGTCCAGAATTAGAGCGGCCAATTAGCTTCCGTGAAGAGCGAGATTTGCATGACCGTCCAGTGATTGCTTCAATTAAGAACCTTGAGAAAAAGTATCCAGCACTCGGCGGTAACGTGATTCGTCGCCGTATTGGGTGGGTTCACGCCGTCTCGAATATTTCTCTAGATGTTTATGCTGGAGAAACTCTCGGTATTGTAGGGGAATCCGGCTGTGGTAAGTCGACATTAGGGCGTGTGATTTCCGCTCTTGAACCTGCAACCTCAGGAAGTATTGAGGTCGGCGGCATCGATATGGCAAAGATGAATAAGCGAGAGCTAAAGAAGATTCATCGTGATGTGCAGATGATGTTCCAAGACTCGTACGCAGCAATGGATCCGCGAATGCGCATCGATGAAATTCTTACTGAGCCCTTAAAGATTCAGCAGATTGGAAATCGTAAAGAGCAGAATCAAAAAGTTGAGGATATGGTTGAACAAATCGGTATTGAAACCGATGCGTTAATGAAA
>JAXFDG010000072.1:0-14915 GCA_034173665.1 Arcanobacterium sp. | reverse complement strand
TCCACCACTTCCTGCTATCTAAATCGAAAATTCTAAATCCGCTGCCTAAGTTCATGCTCTGTGTTTAGAGGCAACAAACAGAAACTTTTTATGTAACCTAAGCGCAGAAGCTTTACTTAGCTAATGCACGATAAACACAGGTATGCGAACCGCTGGCAATCAATTCTCCATCAACACGAAAAGCAGAGAACTGAATATAAACACTTTTTTCGGTTGAACTAATTATCTTTGCAAGAAGATATACCCGCCCAGAATCTGTCGGCAGATGATGATGAATTGCTAAATCGACTCCCAGAGCTACCGTTCCTCGCGCGGCCTGGAGATTAGCAAGGAAAGATCCTGCAGATTCAGCCAGATATGCAGTTGCTCCTCCATTTAACGCTCCAAAAGGTTGCCTGAATCCAGCCACCGGCAAAGAAGACCAGAGATAACTATCAGTAACTACGTGTAGTTGGGCTCCGTTTTCCGCAATGCTTGCACGAGAAAAAATCGGATACTCAGCCGTGATATCCGAAAAACGAGAAAAAATTTCCCCCCGTTTCTGAGACTCAAAATTAAGCATTGCGTCTAAGCTGCCCAGAGAAAGATTAAAGTCTTCGAGCGTAACCCGAAAAGCAGATTCTTCACCATTTATCAGAGAATCATTCCGAGATTCAGAAAAACCTGAAAAATCATGGCTGCTCATTAGTTCTCTATTCATCGGCAGCTGTATTCTCATCAGTAGTCGCATTCGTAGCTGCATCGGCATTTTCTTGTGCCACTTGGCGAGCTTTTGCCTCTTCAGCAGAAATCATTTCAACTGATGAAGGTAACTTCGAACCGGCTTCAAGAGCTCGGGCTACTTCATCAACAAAAACAATATTTCCATCTAAATTTGGATGCGTCTGGTCACGATATAAAACTGCCGGATTAGCTTCCGCAATCTTAAACCAATCCGCCACCACAACCTGCTTTGGATAACGTTTTGCTGCTGCATAAATTTCGGTATTGGCTTCATTAATCCATGGAGTTCTTGGAGTGCCATGACCAGTTACCAAAACCATAATTCGATCAGAACCAATCTCTTGCACCCAACGATCAATTTCAGTCGCTGGAATTTTGGCATTATTAGCAATGCCAATGACGACGTAATGACGTAACGTTCCGGCTGTAAGATGCTTTGCAATCATCTCTGAAACCGCAAAGTAGCTCCGGTTCTTTTCTCCATCAACCACAATTCCCGGCCAGCGTTCTTGGAATGTTGGATCAACCATGGCAATTACGGAATCTCCGAGAACCGTAATATTCTCACCAGCCACTGTTGCCGTCGCTTTAGTTACTGCAACATCTGGAGCGGTCTGCTGTGATTTAGCTGTATCTTCATTTTCCTTTGCATCAGAATTATCTGCTTCACCAGATGACCCGTTCTCGCTGGAACTTGCTGATGAAGATTTTGCAGAATTAAAACCTTTTTCTACTTCTGAAGCATTCGGAGCAAAAACTAATGCGTAAACGAAACCAGCCAATAATAAAATTGAAAGGAATGTAAGGGTCAGAGTAACTACTCGAGCTCGACGTGTCATACAGTTGCCTTCTTTCCAAAAGCCACTACTACCGCTGTAAACCAGCGTTTCAAAGTAGCGAAAATCCCATTGAATCGCATCGGATTCTCAACATATTTATAACTAAAAGCTGCAGCAGTAATTGAAAGTCCACCGACGACGAGTGTCCCTAACCAGAGTGGAGCTTGTGGCTGCAAATCCCACCACATCACAACGAGTGGCCAGTGCCAAAGATAAATTCCGTATGAACGCTCACCTATCCACCGCAACGGAAGCAAATCAAGCACAATTCTAATCGCTCGTGGTGAACTACCGGTTTGATATGGAGCTGTCATAGCCAAGCACACAATTGCTGTGGAAAAAACAACCACTAAAGTCCACCAAGGGTAGGCAAGCTGGTTTTGATCTGCCACATGGTAGAAGCAAAAACTAATCAAGCTCAATCCAGCCACTGCTGAAACAGCTACCACTTTCCGTGGAATATAGATTCTTGCATTACTATCAGGGCTAAGAACTCGACCATCAGCAAAAGCAACAGCTGCACCAATCATTAAACCAAAGCTATGGGAGTCAGTCCCCATGTAAGCACGGCTAAAATCATCATTCGTTGCCACAAAATAAATCATTAAAATAACTGAAATTGCCGCTAATACTAAAGCAACAATTACACGAATCCGCTTCGGAAAAAACCAAAGTGCAAACACAAAAACTGGCCAAAGAATATAAAACTGCTGCTCCACCGAAAGGGTCCACATATTTGTTAAGAATCGTGGAGTTCCTTGATCAAAATACGAGGAACCACTAAATATCGCTGCCCAGTTATAAGTAAAAGTAAGCGCAGAAAGCACTTGCTCTTTAATTCTGGCTAGGAGATCAATATTGAGCACAGCCGCAATTGGCACAGTCACGAAAACTACAAGAAAAACTGCCGGGAAAAGTCTACGCCAGCGGCGAAGCCAGAATCGTGGCAAATCAATTCGCTCTTTTGTTTCTAAGTCACGAAGCAAAATTGAAGTAATTAAAAATCCGGAAAGAACAAAAAATACGTCTACTCCAAGAAATCCTCCCGGAAGGAACGTTGGCCAAGTATGGTAGAAGAGAACGGCGATACAAGCCAAAGCTCGTAATCCATCGAGTCCGCCTAAACGGAACCCTTCTCGCTGCTCCACAAGACCTCCTTAATCCAAAAACCATCCTCACCAATGGTTTCAAACTCTCAGCAAAAATTGCTAATTTTTTGAGTTGCAATTACGTAACTCATAATTGCAATTCAGTAACCAAGCATCGCAATTCGATAACAAATTTGATTACAAATTTCCGATTTCTTTATTTTTAGGAAAATCAACACCCTTATCGCTTCAAATCTTTTATAAATAGTACGATAAATCTAGTAAAAGGATTTAAAGGATGAAACCCTATTAGCTACCGGCGAGAAAATCTTTCATCACCCGTAAGAAATTCTTTCATCTCAACCATCGTTGGTTGACCCGGAGCAGAAGCTGCACCCACAGCCACAAAAGTTGCCACAGAGCCATGTGCCGCACCTTCAAAACGCGAACGCTTCCCCGCTTCCCCCATCGCTAAAGAAATGATTTCCCGCTGGAAATCTGCGCTCACTTTTTCAGTAACTGCCAGTAAACGAGTCACGTCCTCATCTGAGCGTGCCGTAACCGCTAACTTTGCTACCGCATTCGGAATTTGTAACATTTCTTCAAACTGTAAATACATTAACTCCGAATCCGGGGTTTCAAGCCAATCATGATGTGAAACCACAACTGTGCATCCCCACGAAATCGCTCCAGCTGCGAGCGCTGGAGTTTCACTGAATCTAAATTCCAAGTCAACACCAATTCGCTGTGGATCAGCATTTAGATGCACTAACGTATCTAACAATTCTGCGATTAATAACCGGTATCGACCCGGACTGAGTTTTACCTGCCCACCCTGCTCCTGAGTACGAATTGTGAGCAGTAGCGGAATCTCGGTTTGTTCGAGAATCGGAGCAATCACATCTTTCCCAATAGTGGCAAAAGAAAGATGTTGGTGCGCCGCAATCAAAAAATCAACACGCCACTCTAAAACATCAGCACCCGCTGCCTGCGCCGCAATTGCTTCATCGATAATTTGTTCAGTAGTCGTTCCAGTTAATGGCACAATCAATGCTGGTGCATGAGTTGTTGTAAAAATACTCATTTTCCACCTACCAATTCTGGAAACTCATGTCGAAATTGCGAATATGCTCGGATTAAACGAAGTGAAGCTTCAGGTGTTGCCACTGTTACACGCACGCCGTCGGCACCATAAGCGCGAACTGTTATTCCATGCTCCTCGCAAATTTTGGAAAATATTTGACTATGTGACCCAAGCGGGAACCAGATGAAATTCCCCTGCGGAACCGGACCACACCATCCTTGCAACTTTAATGCGGCCACTAAAGATTCCCGCTCACGGCAAATCTCCGCAACGCGCCGCTCAACTTCAGCGATATCGTCCAGAGCTGCTACCCCGGCACTTTGGGCAAGAGCAGAAACACCAAACGGCGTAGAAATTTTTTGTAGGCCAGAAATTATTTCTGCCTGCGCTACCGCGTAACCAAGACGAAGCCCCGCAAGGGAATAGGCTTTTGAAAAGGTTCGTAGCACAACTAAATTAGAAAATTCGGAGACTAGTTTAATCGCATTAAGCTGGTCTTCCATTTGCACAAATTCAAAATAGGCTTCATCGGCAATCACTAACACATCTTGGGGAACGTGCCGCAAAAAATTAACAAATGATTTTTGGGTGACTGCCGCAGAAGTTGGATTATTCGGGCTGCAGATCAAAATAGCTTTTGTCTGGAGAGTGACGGCGTCAAGCATCGCCCCCAAATCTGGTGCCCCCTTGGAATTAAGGGGAACTTTTATCGTGGCCGCTCCTGCCATTTGAACTGCAATCGGATAAGCTTCAAAAGATCGCCACGGAATAATGACTTCGGAATCTGCCCCGCAGATAGCACAGAGTATTTTCTCAATTAAGGTAACCGAACCGTTGGCTGGTAATACTTGTGTTTCAGACACACCATGGAACTGTGCAATTGCCTTACGTAAATCTTTAACTGAAAAATCAGGATATTGCCCAAGGTTTTCCAAGTTCTGCGTAAGAGCAGCAACAACTTTTGGCAAACTTGGTCCAGGCATCTCATTCGAAGCAACCTTGATCACGTCTGGATTAGCACTGGCTTTTCCAGCGATATATGCCGGCAACTGTTGCACTTCGTCCCGAAAGAAACTCATCACTACCCTCCTGCCCCTAATCTATCGAGTTTTCACTCACTCCCGCTAGAGTGTTCACAAATTTAGTTCATAATCCCCTCTTTCCTGCCTGATATTTAACAAGCTAAGCTAAAGTTATGCAGAAGTTTTCCGTTCGCACTCGCTGGTTTTTCGCCTCTTGTGGAATTTCTCTTTTCCTCTTAGGGCTAATCTACGTCTTTGACCAAGGCGCACTATTTGGATTAGTTTTCACAACTCTTCCGGCACAACTTTTATATGGATTACTCGCTCTTACGCTTCTAGCTGTTTACGGTTTAGTCTGCTCATACGTAATCGATTACCCGAAAAATTTCCCAGGCTGGGTTCGCGGAATTAACACTGCTATTGTTTCTCTTCTCGGAATCCTCGCCCTTGGCTACTTTGGTCTAGCTTTAATCTTTACTTCTACTTCACTTACAGATTCTGGAAAGAGATTTACCGACGGCGAGCAGAAAATCGTGGAAACAGTATCCGGCTTCCCTGATCCGGTTTACTACTACCACTATCAACATTCCTGGCTCTTCTTTGAAAAAGAAAGCTTCGCTGACGAAGCTACTTACACCCCGCCAGAAAATTAGGAAGAACCCAGGCCGCAAAAACAACAACTCCCATTAGTAGTTCAAATTACGGGACGCATTCACCACTTTTTTCTTCAAATCGAGAAACACTTCGCCGATACTGAAGTAAAAATGCCAAGATAGAGTTATGCAAAACTTCGCTGAAATTACTCCAGAAATTGCTCTTGGCCCACTTGATGGACGCTACCGGAGTGTAGTTGCCGAACTAACGAATTATCTTTCCGAGGCTGCCCTGAACCGGGCAAGAATTCAAGTTGAAATTGAATGGTTAATTTTCCTTTCCGAAAATTCAGTCCTCCCTGGCGCTCCTCGAGTATCTCCAGCAGAAGTAGCGTACCTCCGTGAAATTGTTGAAAATTTCGGAGCAGCAGAAATTGCTGAACTGAAGGAAATCGAAGCTGAGACCCGGCACGATGTAAAAGCCGTTGAGTATTTCTTAAAACGCCGTCTCGAAAATGCTCCAGAAATTCTTGGGCAAACCAATCTGCCGCAGATGCAGGAAATTGTCCATATTTTCTGCACTTCAGAAGATATCAATAATCTTTCTTACGCAATTTCAATTCGTGACGCCGTAGCGCGAGTCTGGTTCCCGGCTGCAGAAAATTTCGTTACGCAGTTATCTGAACTTGCTTTCGCAACCCGAGATCAAGCGATGCTCTCCCGCACACACGGACAAACCGCAACGCCGTCAACAATCGGAAAAGAAATTGCGGTTTTGGCACACCGCTTAAAACGGCAGCTAAAACGAATCGCTGCAACTGAATACTTAGGTAAGATTAACGGCGCAACCGGCACTTATGGAGCACATTTAGCTGGAGTTCCGGGTGTTGACTGGATTGAGTTATCTCATGAGTTTGTTTCCGGACTAGGACTCACTTGGAATCCGCTAACTACACAAATTGAGTCACACGACTGGAACGCAGAACTCTTTGCGGATATTGCACGCTTCAACCGAATTGCCCATAATCTTGCCACAGATTTTTGGACCTATATCTCCCTAGGCTACTTCACCCAAAATCTTGCCGCGCAGGGGTCGACAGGCTCTTCCACGATGCCACATAAAGTAAATCCAATTCGCTTTGAAAATGCCGAAGCGAATATGGAAATTTCTGCCGCATTATTCGACACCCTTGGAGCAACATTGGTTACTTCGAGACTCCAACGTGACCTCACCGACTCGACCACTCAACGCAATATCGGTGTAGCTTTCGGGCATTCCCTGCTGGCTTTAGACAACCTTGCTAAAGGCGTTGCTGGACTCGACGTCGACCCGAATCGCCTAAACTCTGATCTTGATAATGCTTGGGAAGTACTCGGAGAACCAATCCAACAAGCAATGCGCGCTGCAGCAATTGCTGGGGCTACTGGAATGGCGAATCCTTATGAGCGATTGAAGGAACTCACTCGAGGACGCCAAGTTACCGAAACCGATATGCATGAATTTATTAAAGGTCTGGGAGTGCCCGCAGAGCTCGAAGAACGCTTGCTCAAACTCACTCCACGCAACTATCTTGGCTTCGCTTCAGAACTTGTGAATTTCCTCGGTCAGTGAAACTTGGCGGTTCTCGTACCAACAGATTTCACTTTCACAAGTTAAGCTTTCACTATGATTACAGCTTTTGCGCCAATATTACTTACGAACACTGCCAGCTCAGGTGAGCAGCTTTCCGGGATTGCCGCATGGGCAGTATCCCTGATGGAATCCTTGGGCGGATTTGGAATTGCCATTCTCATTGCTTTGGAGAATCTTTTCCCTCCAATTCCTTCCGAAGTAATCTTGCCACTTGCTGGCTTTACTGCTGCTCAAGGAACTAAATTCGGAATCGTTGCAGCAATCATCTGGGCCACTATCGGTTCTTTAGTTGGTGCAATTTTGCTGTATCTAATTGCTCGACTCTTTGGACGCGAACGCACCCGCTGGGTGATGTCGAAACTTCCGCTAATGAAGATTGAAGACGTCGACAAAACAGAAGCTTTCTTCCATAAGTACGATCGTCCAACCGTGTTCTTCGGCAGAATGCTCCCAATTTTCCGCTCATTAATTTCAATGCCAGCTGGCGTAATCAAAATGAACATTCCACTCTTTTTGGCTTTAACCGCCGTCGGTTCAGCTATTTGGAATTCTGTTTTGATTGGTGCCGGATATGCCCTTGGCGATAACTGGTCCGCAATTCAACCATATGTAGATATTCTGAAATATATTTTAATCGCTGTTATCGCACTAGCAGCCATAACTTGGATTGCTATGCGAATTTATCGGAATCGCAAAGGAATGGTTACTGATGTCGAATAATTTAATTACTGTCAAAGTATCTGGACTTACCTGCAATAACTGTGTTGGGCATGTGACGGAAGAACTTAATGAACTCGCCCAAGTATCGGAAGTGAATGTGGACTTAGTAAGCGGCGGAGTTTCTACCGTCTCAATTACTTCCGAAGCAGAGCTCTCCGACGCGGAAATTCATGAAGCAATTGCCGAGGCTGGCGGTTACACCATTACCGATATCATTCGCTGAATCTTAAACTTTAATCCACACTTTCTTAATTTTTCTTATTTTCGGACTCTGCCATGAGCAACAATTCAATATCTGCCACCAACTCTGAATTATCTACAGATTCAGAATTCACTAAAGTTGCAGAGGTAGATCTCGCAGTTACCGGGATGACTTGCGCTGCCTGTGTAAACCGTGTTGAACGTAAGTTAAACAAACACCCGCAAATCACTGCCGTCGTTAATCTCGCTACTGAAAAAGCACACCTTGAGCTAGGGTCTCTGGAAATTACCGATGACGAACTGGTCAACATTGTGACCAAAGCTGGCTACGGCGCAACCGTTATAAACCGCTACACGATTAACCCAGACGGCACATCTACCACAGAAACAGCTACGGAACTGCAAGCCGTGGAAGCACAGATGGAAACTGCGGCGCTTGCCCGCGTGCGCAGTTTTTGGATTCGTTTTTGGGTAGCGCTTGTCCTATCTGCTCCGATAGTTGTGCTTTCAATGCTCCCCCAGGCTCAGTTCCCGGGCTGGCAATGGCTCTGTTTCGGACTTTCTCTCCCACTCGTTACCTGGTGCGCATGGCCCTTCCATCGCGGAGCTCTAATTAATCTTCGCCACGGTGGAACAACTATGGACACCCTAGTTTCTCTCGGAGTGACAGTTTCTTTTGGCTACTCACTGTGGGCACTTCTCTTTGGCGGAGCTGGTGCATTAAATTATCGAATGTCGATGAGTGGAGTCCATAACCTCGAACATCATAGTGCGGCAATTTACTTTGAAACAGCCGCAATGATTATCACTTTCCTTCTTCTTGGACGATGGTTAGAGGCGCGATCTCGCCGATCAGCCGGGGATTCACTGCGTGCTCTGCTTGAATTAGGGGCTGAATCTGCGTGGCTCGTCTCTCGTTCTGACGGCGGTGCAGTAAATCAAAAAATAAAAGCCAGCGAACTCTTAGTAGGAGATGTTTTCCGGGTTCTTCCTGGGGAAAAAATTGCTACCGACGGAGTAGTTATTGAAGGTCGCTCCGCAGTTGATAATGCGCTAATTACTGGCGAATCAGTACCCGTAGAAGTTGGAGTAAATGATGAAGTTATCGGGGCAACTATTAATACTTCCGGAACTTTATTAGTAAAAGCAACTAAGGTCGGAAATGAAACTCGTTTGGCGCAAATCGGCAAACTCTTAAGTAATGCACAAACCGGAAAACTAGAAGTGCAACATCTTGTTGATCGAATCAGTGCGATTTTTGTGCCAGCAGTTTTGTTAATTTCTCTCGGAACTTTTCTCGTTCGTTATTTCGCCTTTAATCATTCTCTCGAACTTTCATTAACTACTGCAATTACCGTGCTTGTGGTCGCTTGTCCCTGTGCTCTTGGTTTAGCTACCCCAACCGCATTGCTAGTTGGTTCCAGTAAAGCTGCAAGTCAAGGAATCTTATTGCGTCGGCCAGAAACTTTAGAATCGGCACGTCTTGTGCAACGACTCATCCTTGATAAAACAGGTACACTCACCACGGGAAAAATGGAAGTAGTTGCCGCTGAGGTAATCTCACCTAATCTCAGAAAAAACGAACTATTGGTTATTGCAGCAAATTTGGAGCAGTTCTCCGAACATCCAATTGCAAAAGCGATTCAACGCGCCAACAGTGAATTAAATAAAGAATTTTCAGCGAAAATTGAAAATTTCCAGAGCACTGCCGGAGCTGGAGTTACCGCAGAATTTCAAATTGCCGAAGATGCACCCGCACAGAAATTTGCTGCCGGTAAACTTGCTTGGATTCAGGAATATTTGCACGAACAAACAGCTGTAATCACTGATTCGCAAAATCTTTCAGCTGAACCTACAGGCTTTGCGCAAGCACAAAAATATGCTGAAAGTTTTCATGAACGTGGAGCAAGTTCCGTCGTCGTCAGCAATGAAACTGAAATCCTTGGAGTTATTGCTGTTAGCGACACTCTTCGCCCGGAAGCAATTACGGCAATCGACGAACTGAAAAGAATGCAAATTGACCCAGTAATTGTCAGTGGTGATGCAGAAAAAGTTGCCCGAGCCTTCGGTGCGAAACTGGAAATCTCTGCCCAAGGAGAAGTTACCCCAGAAGGAAAGCTACAAATCATCCAATCCTCCCAAGCTTCTGGTTTAAACACCGGCATGGTTGGAGACGGCGTAAATGATTCTGCAGCACTAGCAGCTGCAGATCTTTCAATCGCCATGGGATCTGGCACAGACGTTGCCAAAACTACTGCAGATATCACCATCATCAACTCTGATATTCGTTCGATTGCAAAGGCGATTAGAATCTCGCGGCAAACTTTGCGAATCATTAAAGAAAATCTTCTCTGGGCATTCGGCTATAACTTAATCGCCATTCCGTTAGCGATTTTCGGTGTAATTATTCCCGGGGTTGCGGCGGCAGCAATGGCTTCATCATCAGTAATCGTTGTGTTGAATTCACTTCGCTTAAAGATTTCGACATAAAACTCAACCAGAAAACTCAACATTTCAGAATGACCCTTAACAAAATTTCAGTATCTTCCGAATTAGCTCAAATTTTGTCTGGTTGAAGTTAAATCTCCACTTCATAGATAAACTAAAATACGTGAGTAATTCGCCTAATAAAGATTCGCAAAAACAAGATTTACCAGTAGGACCACGAAGAACGGTGGTTCTGGTTGACGCACCACAACAATGGTTACGGCAACCAGGTGATTTAGTTGGCGCAATCAGCGCATTACTAGTAATTGCATTAATCGTCCTCTTTGCCATTTACACACCTACTACCACCATCGCAGTTGAAAGCGATGTACGAACTTTTTCGCGCGATCTCCTTCAAACTCTGGTAAATATTCCAATTAACCTCGCCCAAGGCGTGGTCACCTATCTTGTACCGATTGCAATTTGGCTGCTCTTAGCAATCAGGAAACGCTGGAAAACTCTCATTACTTCAATTCTTGCTGGAGCTACGGCTCTTGGATTTGCCAGTTTTACCACGTGGATCACTAATAAATATTGGCCGGAGTTAAATCTTAGTGTTGAATTACCGGAACAATTAACGATCCAGTTTGCGATTTCAATAATTCCTTATGCCTCAATGGTAGGGGCAGTATTAATTGTTGCGGGCACAATTCGCGGTTCGCGCACAATTAAAACTGCTTGGACTCTCCTGCTTGTGGTACTTTTTTTCGCGGTTTTGCAAGGTCATCAAAATCTCACTGAAGCCGCAGTAATGCTCTTACTCGGTGTTTCTGTAGGAATGTTTGCGCGTTGGGTTAGTGGATCAGAACCAGAGCGCGATACGGGCATGGAATTAATAAACCTCGTGCGCCGCTCTGGGATTGACGTTATCGAGCTGATTCGCGTTGACAATATTCCCCAACAACAACTCCAAACTTGGAACATTATCTCCACGAAACCACTTTCCTATACAGACGATTTCGCTTGGGCTCAGCTCCGAAAACTTGCCGAAAACCGACTCCCCCTTCATGATGCTAAAGGGTCAAAGCATGGAGAAACTGCGGAAAAACTTTTGGCAAAGATTGAGCTAGCCACACAAGCTGATGCGATTACCGATGCCCCACATATCGATGCCGCACAGCTGTATTCTCAAGCTCGTGAAATATCCACCCCTGCTGAAGAAATTTTAATTTCCCGAAATTACCTCGCACGGGATATCAGCGGGAACTATTTCCACTTGTTAATCCTCGATGAAGACCGCCGTATTCTAGGCATCTTGGAAACTTGGTGGCGGCGTCTTCGACTCCGCTCAGATTTACGACACAACTCAACAAATCAACACCGAGCAGCAGAGCAGATGGCACTCATGCTCTTACAAACTGAACGGCTTGGAATTGCCGCTGATAAATTCGCCGCAATGAGTGATTCACAGTATTCAATTCTTGTAGCTACCGCAGTCCGAAATACGCCTAGCCTAAAAGAAACTAAAACAACAGAAATTTCTGATGAAGCTGTGGTTCAACTTTGGCATAAACTTGGCTCTGCTCATCAACGTGGACTTTCACATGGAAATATCCACTCCGGCACAATTACTTACATCGACGGCAAATTAGAACTTCATTCTTGGTACAGTGGCTCAGCTATTTCCCCAGATGTAAGTCGGAAAATTGACCTTGCACAACTTGCAGCAGCGCTCACTGAAACTATTGGTATTGAGCGAACTGTAGCCACAATGAACAAGGCTCTTGGTTTAGAAAAAATTCTTGCAATTGCTCCGTTTTTACAACGAACAGTGCTTCCAGAAGAAAGCCGAAATTACTTCACGGGAGAGAAAAAGAAAGAATTTCAAGGTTTACGAGATGCACTAGCGCAACAAGTGCCAGAAAGTTCAAATTCAGAGCCAGTTAATCTTTGGCGTTTCTCCCCTAAGACAATTATTACTGCCTTTATTGGGGTGGGGGCAGTAATAATTCTTCTCGGATCAATTAATTTCACCGATTTAAGTAAAGCTCTACAACAGGCCCAGCCTACTTGGATGATTCTTGCCTTTATCTGCGGTTTAATCACATACCTTGGAGCTGGATTAACGCTTAAAGCCTACACCCCGGAAAAAATCGGAATTATCGATTCAACGCTAGTTCAGATTGCTGCATCTGTAGTTACCCTCGTTGCCCCTGCAGGAATTGGCCCAGCAGCATTAAATCTCCGTTTCTTGCAAAAACGCGGAGTCTCACTTTCTGCTGGACTCGCCACAGTTTCCCTGGTTCAATTAGCCCAATTCGTAACGACGCTACTTTTACTTTTCATACTTTCTTTCGGCTCAGGCGAACTCCTTCACGTTGAACTCCCAACCGCCACCATAAGTATTGCTTTAGGCACTGTGGTCATCATCATCGCATTAATTATCTTGATTCCTCGCCTAAGAAACTGGATCTGGAATAAATTAAAACCAACAATTAGCCAGATTTGGCCAAGAATGATTTGGCTCGCAACTCACCCGCAACGAATTGCCCTAGGCGTTGCCGGATCAGTCTTAATGACGGCTGGTTTCGTGGCTTGTTTCGGGCTTTGTCTCTATTCATTTGGCTATAAACTTTCCATCGTGACGCTCGCACTAACATTCCTTTTGGCAAATTCTTTAGGCTCCGCAATTCCTTCCCCAGGCGGTATTGGACCTGTAGAGGCCACACTAACTGGCGGCTTAGTGTTTGCTGGAGTACCGTACTCAGTGGCATTCTCTGCCGTAATTTTGTATCGCTTATTCACTTTCTGGGGCCGTGTGCCACTAGGCTGGCTCGCATTAAAAGCAACTGATAAACGTGGACTTATTTAATAGATTTAACTAATTTGCTCACAACACAAAGCATGGGAAAATAAAGATATGTTTGAACGCGCAGGTATGCCGGCACAAGCCGAAGATTTGATTAATATTGATGCCCTCATTAAGGCTTATTACGAACTTGAGCCGGATCCAGAAAATCCACACCAAAAGGTCGCATTCGGCACTTCTGGACATCGCGGAAGTGCTTTTGATGCTGCTTTTAACGAGGCACATATCGTTGCCATCACTCAAGCAATCATCGAATATCGTGCAAGCCAAGGAATTGATGGACCAATCTATATCGGTCGTGATACTCATGCCCTTTCTGAACCTGCGCAACGCACAACAATTGAAGTTCTTGCAGCCAATGATATCGAGTTACGGATTGATGCACGTGATTCTTGGACTCCAACCCCGGCAGTATCTTTAGCAATTCTTACCGCTAATGGCGCTGGAACCGCAGCTGGAGTGCGCACTTCTGGCCCTGGTTTAGCAGACGGAATCGTAATCACTCCTTCTCATAATCCACCGCGAGATGGCGGCTTTAAATACAACCCTCCTCACGGTGGTCCCGCAGATACTGATGCAACATCAGTAATTGCCGCTCGCGCAAATGAAATTTTACGCACCGGTTGGCGTGCCGTGAAGCGAATTCCTTATGAACAAGCAATCGCTCGTGAAACAACACGGAAGCATGATTACTTAACTGCCTACATCGACGATCTACAAAATGTAATTAACTTTGACGCGATTCGTAGCGCTGGAATTCGGATTGGTGCTGACCCAATGGGTGGAGCTTCGGCTCGTTACTGGGGTGAAATCGGCCAACGCTACAATCTAGATTTAACAGTCGTAAACCCAGAGGTAGATCCAGCTTGGCCATTCATGACTCTTGATTGGGACGGGAAAATCCGAATGGATTGCTCCTCCCCATATTCAATGGCTTCCCTTCTTGAGCGGATGAAACCACAAACCGATGGCACCTACAAATATGATATCGCAACCGGAAATGACGCTGATTCTGACCGGCACGGAATCGTAACTCCAGATGCCGGATTAATGAATCCAAATCATTACCTTGCTGTTGCAATTCATTACCTGTACCAAAATCGCCCCCAGTGGAGCACCGACACAGTTGGAAAAACACTTGTTTCCTCCTCACTAATTGACCGCGTTGTAGCTGGGATGCAGCGAAAAGTCCTCGAAGTACCGGTTGGCTTCAAGTGGTTTGTTCCCGGTCTCGTCTCTGGAACAATGGGTTTTGGTGGAGAAGAATCTGCCGGAGCTTCATTCTTGCGCAAAGATGGCACTGTTTGGTCCACTGATAAAGACGGCCTGATTATGGATCTTCTTGCAGCTGAAATCATGGGCGTAACTGGAAAAACGCCGTCGGAAATCCATCGCGAACTTACCGCGCAATATGGTGCTTCTGCCTATGCCCGAATTGATGCTCCAGCTACAAAAGAAGAAAAAGCGAAACTTTCAGCACTGAACCCAGAGGCTGTTGCGGCAACTGAACTTGCTGGAGAAGCAATTACTTCCCGGCTTGTTGCTGCTCCTGGCAATGGCGCAGCAATTGGGGGACTGAAGGTAACAACAGAAAATGCTTGGTTCGCTGCCCGCCCATCAGGCACAGAGGACGTCTACAAGATTTATGCTGAATCTTTTAAGGGTCCAGAACACCTAGCACAAGTGCAAGCAGAAGCAAAAGAGGTTGTGAGCGCA
>JAXFDG010000071.1:0-23918 GCA_034173665.1 Arcanobacterium sp. | reverse complement strand
TATTCACCATCTCTTTTGGTGGATGCAAAGAAATCTGCACATACCCGGCATCTCGCGCATTCTTTACCAATCGAGATACGGTCGAACGTGAAACACCGAGACGACGTGCGATAGATTCCATCGTTTCACCCTGCACATAGTGCATCACTGCCGCCTCATAGGCTAAGTTTCTCCGCTCCAACGGTCCCCCTTGTTTAAGAGATTAAGCTTGTACCAAATATTGGTAGATGCTTATTTCCGCTACCAAAATAGCCAAAATTATTTTCTCATTCTTTTGAAAAAGTTTCCAGATGCGTTAAACATAGTTGCACACTTGCCCAAAATTACTAAAAGTTTAATAATCGGTTCTGTGATACAGGTCTAATCGCCCTACTCTTGAACTAAGTAATTTACTTCGGAGAGAGTTCACAAGCAGGATAAATACCTGTAATTCAAAATTGAATTGTGAAACCAACTTCAAGGTGGAAGAAGGTTATGAAAACTATCGAAACAGACGTTGTAGTTATCGGAGGCGGCGCTACCGGTGCCGGTACAGTACGCGATTTAGCAATGCGTGGATTCCGAGCAATTTTGGTAGAACGTGCAGATCTTGCACAGGGCACAACAGGTCGTTTCCATGGCCTGCTCCACTCTGGCGGTCGCTATGTTGTGTCCGATCCACATTCAGCAACTGAATGTGCTGAAGAAAATGCCATTATGCGGCGAATTCACTCAGACGCCGTGGAAGAAACTGGTGGCTTCTTTGTAGTTACTCCTTACGATACCGAAGAACATGCAGATAAATTCCTTCAAGCTGCGAAGGATACTCGCGTTCCGGCTCAAGAAATCACAGTAGCTGAAGCACTTCGTCGCGAACCTCGCCTCCACCCAGGGATGAAGCGCGTTTTCGAAGTGGAAGACGGCGCTGTTGATGGCTGGCGAATGACTTGGGGTGCAGCCGAATCCGCAAAAGCTTATGGCGCGAAGATTCTTAGCTACCATCGAGCAATCGATATCTCAGTTCATGATGGTGCTGCTCGCGGAGTTACTGTCCGCAATGAAAAGACCGGCGAAATCACCAAGATTGATTGCATGTTCGTGATTAATTGTGGTGGACCATGGGCTGGTCAAATCGCAGCTTTAGCTGGCGCGGAGCAAGTTGACGTGGTTCCTGGCCGCGGAATTATGGTGGCGATGAATCACCGTATCGTGAACACTGTTATCAACCGCTGTATCTACCCTGCTGACGGCGATATCATCGTTCCAGCACACACAGTTTGTATTATCGGCACGACTGACCAAAAGGTTGAGGATCCAGACTTCTTGGAGATTCCAGACCATGAAGTACAAGCAATGCTTGATGCTGGTGAAGCAATGGTTCCAGGATTCCGTAATTCTCGTGCGGTTCACGTTTGGGCTGGGGCTCGTCCGCTAATTAAGGATAAGCGCGTTGCCGCAAACGATACCCGCCATATGTCGCGTGGAATGTCTGTAATCGATCACTCTACTCGTGACGGCATCTCTGGTTTCCTCACCATCGGTGGTGGAAAGCTCACCACTTATCGCTTAATGGCGAAGAACATTGTTGATTATATGTGTGAGCAACTCGGTGAAGACCGCCCATGTACCACTGATCAAGAAGCAGTTCCAAGCGCTGTAAATCACCCAACTCATAAGGCAACCGATCGCCTCCGTGATCGTGAAGAAGATCGTCTTGAAGATCCGCTAATTTGTGAGTGCGAACTCGTGACTCGCTCAATGATTGAACGCACACTCGAAAAGCAACCCGATGCGAATCTTGATGATGTTCGTCGGCAACTTCGTGTTGGTATGGGTCCATGTCAAGGTGGCTTCTGTTCACTTCGAGCTGCTGGTGTAATGCATGATTTCACAAAGGCTCGTCTAGAAAATCCAGCCGATATTGAGAAACTTGCCGACCGCACCTCCACGATGCTCCGACTCTTCGTCGCAAATCGTGCCCAAGGTATTCGCCCGCTACTATTTGGACAGCAACTACGCGAAGCTGCTCTTGACAAGTGGATTCTCAGCGGAGCTCTCGATATCGAACATCTTCCAGACCCACGTCCAGAATCTATTCAAGCAACTGGCGATCTTGCACTTCTTCACGGAAGAAATGACGGTGTCGCTCCAACAGGATATGAACCTACAGGTGAGAAGGAGGCAGAATAATGAAACGCGTACTTGTAATCGGTGCCGGTGTTGCTGGCTTATCAAGTGCACTCATGCTTAATGAAGCTGGATACAACGTAACCGTAGTTTCTCGAGGCATGGGCGGTCTGCTTCTTTCAAATGGAACTGTAGATGTTCTTGGCTGGCCTAAAGGCGTTGAAAGCAAAGAACCAGTAGTTGATTTAGCAGCTGGATTAGAGAGCTTTATCGCTGATAATCCAACACATCCCTACGCAACAATTGGTGCAGCTTCTACTCTGGCTGGAGTTTCGTGGTTTAGTAAGCATCTCACCCATTTCGAATCTGTTGAGACAGACGCCGTGCGTGAAAACAAGCTCCTCCCAACAGCTGTTGGTGCACTTCGTCCAACCGCACTCGTTCCAGAGTCAATGCGTAATTCAGTACTCCAAGACGGGCAAAAACTCCTCGTCGTCGGACTAAAACGATTGAAAGACTTCCCAGCCGAATTAATCGCCGATAACCTTTCACGTTCCCCATACGTAAATGTAACGGCCCGAGCTGTGCATCTTGATTTACCGATTCGTGGCGGAAAAGAACATGACGCTTCAGCAACCACTCACGCTCGAGATTTTGATTCTCATGTTGATGAACTCGTAACTGAGTTAATTACCAAACTTAAAGGTGTTGTCGAAGCCGGAGAAACAATCTTGTTCCCGGCAGTACTTGGACTTCGAGTCGATGCTTTAAGCAAGATTGAACGTGAACTTGGAGCCAAGCTTGGTGAGGTACCTCTCCCACCACCTTCAGTTGCCGGTCGCCGTCTTAACGATGAATTGACCGAACAATGCAAAGCAGCCCGTATCGATATCCAACTCAACGCTATTGCCACTGGATACGTTGCAGAAGGAAAGAAGATTTCAAAGGTGAAAGTTCAGCGTGCTGGACGCACCACCGAAGTAAAGGTTGATTTTGTAGTTCATGCTGGTGGCGGTTTTGAATCCGGAAACCTAACCCGCGATTCATACTACGAAATCCACGAATCTGTATTTGATTTGCCGCTTTACAGCCCCGAAGTATCCGGAAAAGACTTCAGTGCAGAAAAGATTTTCCGCACAGGTGTAAAGGTAAATTCCAAGATGCAAGCCGTTGATAATGCCGGTGAAGTTGTTTTTGAAAACTTGCATTGTGCTGGCTCAATTCTTGGTGGAGCTCTCCCTTGGGATGAAAAGAGCGGTGAAGGTATTGCACTTGGTAGCGCTTGGGCATTAACTGAGGCAATTAAGATGGAGGCAAACTAATGACAATCACAAATCCATTAGAAAATGCAAAGGCATCGCTTGCACGCCTCTCGCTCGATGCCTGCGTGAAATGTACTATCTGCGAATCGCAGTGTCCAGTTGTCGAAGCAACCCCATTATTTTCTGGTCCAAAATTCGTGGGCCCGCAGGGTGAACGTTTCCGAAATGGACTATCGGTAGATCATTCTCTCGATTACTGCTCCGGCTGTGGAATCTGTACCACAGTTTGCCCACAAGGTGTAAAGATTGCAGAAATCAATGCTCAGGCACGCGCCGTCATGAAGGCGGAAAAGATGCCACTTCGAGATCGGATTATTACTCAAACCGAGCTCGAAGGTAAGCTAATGCAACCTTTCGCACCAATTGCAAACGTTGCTCTCGGACTAAAGCCAGTACGAAAGCTCGTTGAAATGGTAGTTGGCGTTCATGCTGATGCACCTGTGCCACGAGCAAGATTCCAGTCTTTCCAAATGTGGTGGAAGAAGCACGAAAAGACCCGCAAGGGCCCATTCCCGAAGGGACCAATTGTCTTCTTCCACGGTTGTGCTGGCGGATATTTTGAAGTAGCAACTTCCATTGCCACAGTTGAAGTCCTTGAGCATATTGGCTATGAAGTAATCGTTCCAAAGCAAGGTTGTTGCGGTCTTGCCTCACAGTCAAATGGCCTTTTCAAAGAAGCCGCAAAGCAGGTACGCAAGCTTTCAGCACAACTTCGTGCAGCTGGTGAAGATTTAACAATTATTTCTTCTTCTGGATCATGCGCTGGAATGCTCCGCCATGAAGCTCACGAAATTATGGGGTTAGATGACCCAGAGCTCCTCGACGTAGGTTCACGTATGGTTGAAACTTCTGAATTCCTGCTTGAACTCATTGACTCTGGCGAATTCCCAGTAGATCAGCTTCAGCGTCGTGATTTAACCATTCCTTACCACCAGCCATGCCAAGTTAAGTCTCAAGGCATTGGCAAACCGGCAATTCGAATGATGGAAACAATTCCTGGAGTAACAGTAGTTGAATCCGGACGTCAGTGTTGTGGTATCGCTGGAACCTACGGCTTAAAGAAAGAAAAGTACGAGGTTGCGCAAAAAGTTGGCCAGCCACTATTCGATATGGTTAAGGAAACTAACTCAGAACTAGCAGCTTGCGAAACCGAAACCTGCCGTTGGCAAATCCGCAAGGGATCTGGTGCTGAAGTAATTCACCCAGTGCAGCTAATCCATCATGCGCTCGGTTTAGCTGGAACCACAGAAGTACATGGAATGAAATGGGAAGATCTGAAGTAAGCTATTTATATGGCTACTTCCCTAACAAATGACGGACTCTTTGAACTTCCTGCAGAAACACGCCGGGAACCACTCGCGAGAGTAATCATTGTTTGCGGTCCTTCTGGGTCTGGGAAAACAAGATTCGTAAACCGGACTGGTTTGCCAGTAGTATCACTTGATGATTTCTACTTTGAAGGCAGCCAGTCCGGTTTGCCGCATCGTCACGGAATGATTGACTGGGACTCTATTAAAACCTGGAACAAAACTGCAGCTATAACCGCACTCGTAGATCTTTGCACAACAGGACGTGCAGAAATTCCAATATACGATATCCCCACAAACTCCCAAATTGGCGTGCGAACTGCAGAGCTAGATGGTCGACGATACGTACTTACAGAAGGAATTTTTGCTGCAGACATCATCGAAGATTTACGTAACGAAGGAATCCTTGCCGATGCAATGTGTATTGAGCGGCCAAGATTCCAAACCTTTTGGTTTCGTTTAATGCGCGATTTAGATGAAGCACGCAAGCCTTTAATAAACTTACTTCGCCGCGGATTCGCGCACTTTCGTCGTGAACCAAAACTATATCTCGAACTAGAAAGCAAAGGTGCCCGTCGAGTTAGTTACGCCGAAGCTCAAGAGGCTCTTACACAAATCCTTGCCGCTCAACGCTGGTAACCTCCCCATACCCGCTCAATACTGACAACTTTCTCGCACGCGCTCAATACCGTCCCCTCCGCACGTTTGCCCAATAGTCCTAGAAAGACTTTGCACGTTCGTCCATTTTGGTGATTGAGGTGCATAAATACAGTGACCTGTGTCATTATTTTTACATGACTAGAGTTCGCAAAGGCGCGAGAATTGTCTTTACCGGACTTTAGACACAATTCCATTTCCAGTTCGTTCATTAGAATGCACCCAACTATTTTTATCGGGTCATATTTATGAACCGACCCGAGAAGATAAGAAAGGACTGGTCAAAGATGACCGAAAAGAAGTACATCCTCTCCATCGATCAGGGCACAACTTCATCCCGTGCAATCCTGTTCAACCACGCAGGCGAAATCGTAAGCGTTGGCCAGATGGAACACGAGCAGATTATGCCAAAGGCAGGCTGGGTTGAGCATGACCCAATCGAGATTCGTGACAACGTTCGCGAAGTTATCGGTTCTGCACTAAGCAAGGCTGACGTTAATCGTCACGAAATCGCTGCTGTGGGTGTTACCAATCAGCGTGAAACCACCGTTGTTTGGGATAAGAACACTGGTGAGCCAGTATACAATGCAATCGTATGGCAAGATACCCGTACCGACCTCATCGTTCGTGAACTTGCTGGTGCTGAAGGTTCAGATAAGTACAAGGAAGTTTGTGGTCTTCCATTAGCAACTTACTTCTCAGGTCCAAAGATTAAGTGGATTCTTGACAACGTTGAAGGAGCACGTGAAAAGGCTGAAGCTGGCGATCTCCTCTTCGGTAACACCGATACCTGGGTAATCTGGAACCTAACTGGTGGTCCAGAAGGTGGCGTACATGTAACCGACGTTACCAACGCTTCCCGTACCATGCTTATGGACGTTCGCAAGCTAGCTTGGGATGAGAATATTTGTGCAGACATGGGTGTTCCAATGTCGATGCTCCCAGAGATTCGTTCTTCCTCCGAAGTCTACGGTTACGGCGCAAAGAACTCCCTCATCATCGACACCCCAATCGCAGGTGATCTTGGTGATCAGCAGGCAGCAACATTCGGCCAGGCTTGTTTCGAAAAGGGCATGGCAAAGAATACTTACGGTACTGGTTGCTTCATGCTTATCAACACCGGACACGAAGCAGTTACCTCCAAGAACGGCCTCCTCACCACTCTTTGCTACAAGATTGGCGAACAAGAAGCTGTTTACGCTCTTGAAGGTTCCATCGCTGTTACCGGTTCCCTCGTTCAGTGGGTTCGCGATCAGCTTGGTTTGATTTCAAACGCTCCAGAGATTGAAGAACTCGCAAACACTGTTGAAGATAACGGTGGCGTTTATGTTGTTCCAGCATTCTCCGGCCTCTTCGCTCCATACTGGAAGGACGATGCTCGCGGCGCAATCGTTGGTCTAACTCGTTACAACACCAAGGGTCACATTGCACGTGCAGTTCTCGAAGCAACCGCATTCCAGACTGCAGAAGTTCTCGAAGCTATGAACGCTGACTCCGGTGTTGATCTTGCTGAACTCCGCGTTGACGGTGGCATGACCGCTAACTCGGCACTCATGCAGTTCCAGGCAGACATCCTCGGCGTTCCAGTTGTAAAGCCTAAGGTTGCAGAAACAACCGCTCTCGGTGCTGCATACGCTGCAGGTATCGCTGTTGGCTTCTGGTCAGGAGAGCAGGACGTTATCGACAACTGGCAAGAAGATGTGCGTTGGGTTCCTTCAATGGAGACCGAAGAGCGCGATCGCCAGATGCGTCTCTGGAAGAAGGCTGTTACCCGCACCTTCGACTGGGTTGACGAAGACGTACGATAAGCTACAACTCTCCCATTAGTATTCACTAAATACTAAATTGGTGGGTCTGGAATCATCCAGACCCACCAATTTATTTGCTGAAGCAACTATTTAATTAATAGTCCCAAAATTAGGAAATTAATTATTTTTAAACTAACTTTGAGTTGGCTTTACAAATGGGAACGCAATAGTTTCACGAATCCCTAGACCAGTCATTGCCATTAGCATTCGGTCAATTCCCATTCCCATACCACCACTTGGTGGGAATCCCTGCTCCATCGCTTCAATGAAGTCTTCATCTAACTGCATCGCTTCTGGATCGCCATTGGCCGCATCTAAAGACTGTGCTGTTAAACGCTCACGCTGTATAACCGGATCTGCAAGCTCAGAGTATGCAGTCGCCGTCTCCACGCCTCGAATATAGAGATCCCACTTCTCTGTAAGCCCTGGCTTTGTTCGATGCTGACGAGTCAATGGAGAAGTATCCTCCGGGAAGTCACGAACAAAAGTTGGACGATAAAGCTTATCTCCGACTAACTCTTCCCAGATATCTTCTACAATCTTGCCATTGACTGCATAATCTTTAACTTTAATACCATGTTCAGCAGCAATTTCTTCGAGTCGCTCCCGTGGAGTTTCCACGGTTATCTCTTCACCAAGCGCTTCAGAGAGCGAGTCATAAAGGCAAATCTCATCCCAGTCACCACCAAGATCATATTCAGTGCCATCAGCAAGGGTCACTAAAGTTGTGCCGAAAATATCTCGTGCCGCGTTTTGAATCAAATCTTTGGTCAGTTGCGCCATAGTGTCATAAGTTGCGTAGGCCTGGTAAGCCTCCATTGCCGAAAACTCCGGCGAATGCGAAGAGTCTGCACCCTCATTGCGGAAATTCTTACCGATTTCATAAATCCGTTCAACACCGCCAACAACTGCGCGCTTTAAATAAAGTTCAGTTGCAATACGCAAATATAAATCTTGGTCATAGGCATTAATATGCGTAGTAAATGGACGTGCTGCCGCCCCACCATGGAGCGCCTGTAATATCGGAGTCTCAATTTCGATATAGTTACGAGCTTCAAAAGTCTTCCGAATCGAACGCATTAAAGCCGCACGAATCCGAATCATATCGCGAGCACCTTGGCGGGTAATTAAATCAAGATGACGCTTACGAACACGCGTTTCTTCATTAAGCGACATCTCAACGCCGTCAGCATTAGTGAAAGTCTTTGGCAGGGGGCGGATTGCCTTTGACGCCATTAACCAAGAATGCGCGAAAATTGAAAGCTCCCCGCGCTTCGAAGCCCCGATATGGCCTTCAACAAAAATAAAATCTCCCAAATCGACGTCAGCCTTTAAAGAATCAAGAGAGTCTTGACCAACATTTGCAAGCGAGAAAATTACCTGAATTCGAACGCCTTCACCAGTTTGCAAAGTCACGAAAGCAATCTTGCCTGATGGGCGCATCAACATTACGCGTCCTGCTACAGAAACAGTATCGTCTAGCTCTTCCCCTGGTTCAAGCCCCTCGTATTTAGCCCGAACCTCTTCAATCGTATGACTAATTGGAAGTTCTGCCGGGTATGGATCATGACCAATACCGAGAAGCCGCTCCCGCTTTTCCTTCCGAACCTTGATTTGGTCTGAAGTTTCATCTACGAGAGTTTCTTCTACGCGTTGCTGTTCTGTTTCGTTCAAATTATTCACTATAAAAGCCTATAAAAATATAGTCATATTGGCTACACCGAACCAAAGTGAGATTACTCTTGCTCCTCAGGCAGCAAGAATAATTCTGGGGTATTCATTTGAGCCAAAATATACTCTGGAATTATCGCGGTAATATCGTCGAGCACAAAATTCGGTTGATCCTTCTTCTTTGCTGCTTTCGCAGCCTCAATAGTAGTTTCGCCGCCTAAAACAAGGGCCGTTTGCACACCATAACGCTTCACAGGGCGAATATCTTGAGTCAAAGAATCGGAAACAAACAATGTGTACTCTGGATTTAACCCTGTAGTTTGGAAAACGACGTCGAGGAAGTCACGATCTGGGCGTCCCAGGTTCTTATCTAGTTTTTTCCTTGTGGCACTTTCAAGAGCCCGTACAAGTCCTCTTGTTCCAGGTTCAGGTTCGCCTCCCATTGGGGTTCGTGTTCGCACCATTGAGGTTGAAATTAATTTTGGCTGCCGTGGACCGGTCAAAGCTCGGAAAGCCTTGGTGTAGATTTCAAAATTAAAGTCACGATTATGGCTTACTAATACAACATCTGCGGCTAATTCATCATCGGTAAGATTCACTCCGCGATTTCGTAATTCTTCTTGGAAGCTTTGGTTTGCAACAGCAAAAATCTTTGCTGCAGCAAATTCTTTTTGTAGGTAAGTCGCAGCAATTCTACTTGGAGTAAAAACCTGCTCAGCATCAATATTAATTCCTACATTCGCTAAGCGAGTCACAAAATCTGCAGGATGCATATACGGATTGGTTGAAAGAAAGTAAACCGGGCGACGCATATAGGCTAAAGACTTTAGGAGGGTCTCCACTCCTGGCACGACAACATCACCGGTCAATACAGTTGAATCAAGATTAATAATGTACGAATCATGCAAAGATTGTGGCGAATCTTCAACCATCACTGCAATATCAACAAGATTTGGATGCACCGCATCCTCACCAAGCTCCATACCACCAATATTTGTTATAACTGTTGAGTTTTCAGTCGTGGTTTCTGGATTTGACTTCTTTCGGAGCCACTTCATGCTTTGCCTATCTCTGAATTGATATTTATTGCAAAACTAGTTTAACCGCGCTGAATCTCCACACCAGATGACTTAAGACCGTGATTACCTTCAGGAACAATTCCAGGCTGATCAGATTCATGCAAAATATGGTTATTTTCATCAACAAAAACAACTTTTGGTGCAAGTGAACGCGCTTGTGAATCTGGCATCAAGCTGTAGCACATAATAATTACTAAATCTCCGGCAGTGACATGGTGTGCAGCTGCACCGTTAAGCACAATCTCACCTTTTCCACGTTTCCCTGGAATGGTGTAGGTTTCAAGACGAGACCCATTGTTGATGTTTACAACTGTAACTTTTTCTCCCGGTAGAATATCGGCAGCTTCAAGTAAATCTTCATCTACTGTAATTGAACCAACATAATGAAGTTCAGCTCCAGTAACAGTAGCTCGATGAATTTTTCCAGAGATCATCTGGCGCATCCGCTCAGCCAATTTCTACCTCCATATTGTCAATTAGACGAGTGCTTCCCACCCATACTGCAAGTACGATTAATGCCGGACCAGAATAATCACGACTTGCAATTAAGAAAGTGTCACGTTCAACCACTTCCACATAATCAACCTTAAGTTGTTCTTGAGAACTCAGGGCAGTAAAAACTTTTTCCCGTAATTCAGGACCCCGTAACTTTAACCCGGTAGTCCGTGCTTGCTCTACGGCGTCAGCCCCAAGTCGAAGTGAGGTCGAAAGTGAGAGCGCAACTTCTCGTTCAGCAGCTGAAAGGTAAGCATTACGAGAGCTTAATGCTAAACCATCCACATCGCGCTGAATCGGCAATGGAACAATTTCTACTGGCATATCAAGATCTGCAACCATTGATTTTATTAGGGCAAGTTGCTGTGCATCTTTCTCTCCGAAAATTGCATATTCAGGACGAACCAGCTGAAACACTTTATGGACAACTTGTAGCACACCCGCAAAATGCCCTGGACGAGTCTTCCCTTCAAGCACTTTTGCCACTGGACCTGGATTAATTGAAACCAACGGGGTCCGTGGATACATTTCCTCATCCGAAGGAGCAAAAACAAGATCTACTGACAACTCTGAAAGCAAGGCTAAATCCGCTTCAAGTTGCCGTGGATAAGCTGCAAAATCTTCTCCCGGACCAAATTGCAATGGATTCACATAAATACTAACAACCACATTTTGAGCTAGTTTACGAGCTTGTCGCACCAGCGATAAATGCCCTTCATGCAATGCGCCCATGGTCATCACTAGTGCTGTTTCACCAGTAAAATCTTTTCTCGCAGCAAGCAACTCTGCTTTTGTTCGCACCAATTTCACTTTTCGGTTTCCCCCTGTTGTGCTGGTATCTCAAAAGAATTACCAGGATTTATTGTGAGTAAGTCAGTTATTTCTTGCGCAATAAAATCACTAACAATGCCACGTTCATGCGCCCGATCAATCGTGGCTTTTCCAAGTTGTCGATAATTCTCTGGCCAATTTTTTAAATTGCTGATTCCCTCAGCCATTTCGTCAATAACTGCAAGATGAGCCGCTACCGTCCCATAATCCCCGCGCACAATTGGACCTGTTTGTAATGCGTCCCCCGAACTCAGTGCACCTTCAAGAGCAGCGGAAAGAAGCGGACGCAAGTATGCCCCTGAATCAGGTATCCCAAGTTCGCGTAACGCAGTCATACCTTCATTCACTAAGGTCACAAGATAATTTGCACTATATGCGAGGGCTGCGTGATATCCAATCCGATCTCCTTCGGCAATCACTACTGGTTCCCCACCAAGTTCTGCCGCAATCGCAATACCGATTGCTTGAAATGCTGCCGGAGCCGTGATAGCAAACGGACATCCTTGCAATCGAGCCACATCAAGCGAAGTTCCAGTGAAGGTCATTGCCGGATGCATTGCGATTCCGATTGCTCCAGAATTACGCACCGGAGCAAAAACTTCCGTGCCATATCGGCCAGCAGTATGAATCAAAATTTGCCCTGGTTGCCAAAGATTTAACTTTGCTAATCCAGAAATTAACGGAGCAAGTTGATCATCAGGAACAGCCAGTAAAACCACTTCTGAACGTGAAACAATTTCCTCAATCTGCAGATTGGGAACTCCTGGAAGCATCGTCTCAAGGCGTTCAATAGAAGCATCGGAACTGGCATAGGCCCCAGTAATGGTATGGCCAAGAGAGCGCAGTCCACTACCGAGTGCTGCGCCAACTTTTCCGGCAGAGATAATGCCGATTCCCATTCGTCCAGAATTCATACTTATAAAAGCTTAGTCTTTATTAGCTAATTTAGAGAATTCAGATAACTGCGGAATTAGACACCCACACGTTCACGCCACACCTGTAAAGTTTCAGAAATGCCCTCATTACGAGCCTGAGTCGAAAGCTTCACTTCTTCCCAAAAGAAACTCTGCATCTGCTCTAAATCAAGATGCTTTGCAGTTGTGGTCACATCACCCATTACGGTGTGGAATGAAATATCAACGAGTCCTCGGCGGCGTTTAAACGGACCAGTTTCTAATGAAAGCGATTGCGTGTGATCTTGCAAAATAAATGCTACGCTTCGCGCAAATCTCCCTTTCCGAATCACAACGACTTGTTCAGAGGCAAAAAACCCACGACCGCGTAAAGAAACAGGATCAAAAATCCGCGCAGATTTTGGACTTCCTTGGAAATATTTACCTGAGTCCAAACCTTCAAACGCTTCTTTTAAGAATTCACGATTATTTTCTACACCTAAATTTGGAATCATCATCCACAAAAGTCGCATAACTTCTTCTCGCTTACCAGCAAGAATAAAATTATTCAGCGAACCTTGATTGGCATCACTTAAAACATTCAATCCCGCAACAGTAATCTTAATTGACCACCAATCCCAACGGCGCCATAACAATTGCTGTGAAATTTCAATTGCGTGAACCCGAGCTGGAGGAAAAGTACGGGTGGTCAAACGCGTAAGTCCGGCACGTCGTCGTAAACCATTTTCCGAAAGATAAATTCGTGTGCCAAAATCTGAAAGCAAACTTGAAACCAGACTAACAACAATACCAATCACTGCAATAAGCGAAGTGAAAATACCTGCTTCTAAAGCGGTGAAAAGTGAAATCACGGAAGGGAAAACGATTAGGAGCAAAATCCAGAATTTCCCGCTGGTTAATGAAGCCACAAAAAGTCGCCCAAAGCCTAACTCATACACAAGTCGATCATTTTCAATATCGTCTGCATCAAGAACAGGGATTGATTGCATCCCGATAGATTGCCCCGATAATTCATCAGTTACTAGTGAATTACCAACTGTTGAAAAAGAACCAATATCCGCCGGTAATTCTCCGTTGAGCTGCACAGTCTGCTGCTGGTTAAGGTCTGGATTGTAATTAACAGTAAAACTTTCCCCAGTTCGAGCAAGATTCAGAACACGTAAAATCTCTGCTCTTAAGGCTCCACATTCAGCAAGTCTTAACAGCCCTAGCTCTACGTTCTCCGTACCGGCAGAATCAATTTTTACTGATCCGAATCCAAAGATTCGTCCAAAAAGTTTCTGCTCAACTTCCACAGTCTGAATTCGATCCCATCGCACTTGACGATGTTTCTTAAAAATAATGCCGGTACGATGGTGTACGCCGTCGGCAAGAAGTGCATAGCTCATCTTGCGCCACAATAACCAAGAAATAAAAACAATAGCGATACTGACGACTAGAGCAATAGCAATAAAAATAAACCAGTAATACCCCGCTTCATCTGAAAACAGCCGCATTAGACCTTCCATCACTCCCTCTTCTTCTGCTAAGGAAGAGATTCCGGAGAAAATGAAAGCAATTAAGATAATCCAAAAACTACCCAGATATGCAACCGGAGTTACTGGATGAAACTTACGCCATTGATCTTCAGGAACAGTCTTTATATCCGATTGTTGCGCAACTGATTCCGTTACAGAAAATTGATGCGGAGAAAAATCTGCGGTCGTATTTTTCAGACCGTTATTTAATTCTTCGAAACTCACAGGCCCTCCATTTGCGATGCTCCGAGAGCTGTTAATTTCTCACGAAGGCGTTCCGCCTCAGTTCGAGCAATACCAGGAATTTTCACATTGGTGGTAACTGCAGCAGTCACTAATTCAATTTCACTCAGCCCGAACCGATTTAAGAGTGGACCTGCCGAAACGTTTACCTGCTGCATTCGTCCATATGGAACTACTGCGAGTCGTTGGAAAAATATTCCTCGGCGGACAACTAATTCGTTTTCTAACTCGACATATCCAATTGCCCGAGCTCGCCGCTTCACGAAAACAAAGGAGATCAATAAAATCACTAAAATAACTGCTGCTAATACCCAAAGCAGAACTCCAGGAAATTCAAAACTGGCTAGGAAAATAGCCAAAATTATCATCGGCAACAAAAATATCAATCCCCAGATAACTGTTGAGGCTAACAATACCTTGTAGTAGCTGTCCTCAACTGGACGAAAATTTAATCCTGGTCCGAGTACAAGTTTCATGTGATTCCTTTTCCGAGACTCTCATCCACATCAGATTTCGCAGGTAGCAGGCATCTAATAAAGCTATTCTTATCCGATAAAACTATTCTACAGAACCAAGTTTTCAGAAAAAGTACGTCCCAAGTTGGAATATCAAGTTGGCGTCCCGGTTTTATCCCTAGATCGCCGCAGCTGAACCACCAGGAAGTTCCTCTTCTTCGTCGTCATTCACACGACACCAATACTCAACAACTAGCGCTGTTACACAAAGTGCTACCGAAGCCACTGCTGCAGCTCCAAAGTTAAAAGTCTGCTCAGCAAAAAAAGCATTCTGTTCATGACGTGCATAAACAAGCATTACTCCGAATGCGCCACCAGCTATTAAAGCGCCAGTGCGAGATGCTGCTAAACTAAAAAGCCAAATCCGGGCAGCAGTTAGCGGTGAAATTTGTGCTTTTCTTTGCTTATAGCGACGTACTTGCCACCCTAAAGCGAAAAGTATCAAGGTCAGCAAAACCGGGACAAGGAAAGTGATTCGTGGAAGCATCAAAGGAAGATATCCTTCACGCACCCAAATATCAGTGAGTAAAAAGCTCGGAACTGCAATTACTCCGAATAACGCGAGTAACATCCACATACTTGTGGTCTGTAGCTGGTTCTGCTTCCCAGAGTTCTCTGATTTCTGTGGCGTATTCATCCTACGCCTCCAAATCCCGATGCATCCTATGCCCCAAATCCAGATTCATCCTACGCCTCCAATTCCCGGGCCAACCAAGAGCCTGGAATTTGTCCATTTTCGATGCGAGATATTTCCTGTTCAGAAACCTGAGCCAATAAATCTCCTACTTCCACGCCGCCAAGCTTTGCTCTTGCATCAATTTCAGCTAATGGAGCAAGCACAAATCTGCGCTCGTGTGCTCGCGGGTGGGGCAAAGTAAGCTCTGTATCTTGAGAAATAACTTCCGTTAAAGAACCATCTATCTCAATTCTCTGGGCTTGTATTATGTCTAAATCCAAGGTCCGACTACCCCAGCGAATTTCGCGAGTTCTCCCATAACGTAATTCATAAGTCTGCAGTAATTCTAGTACGGAAAGTGGGGTTAAATTCGTTTCAAAAATAACCACTTGATTCAAATAATCAGGTTGCGAGTCCTGCCCTGGAGCCAGTATTGCACAAGTGCGATAAAACGATGAGCTCAACAAATTCCAGATTCGGGAATCATTTTTTAAATCATTAAACAGTTGGAAAAAATGATCTGGTGTTTGCGCAAGATTTCCACCTAAACCAAGCACATACCGATAAAGACCCGGCCGAGAAATTTCACTATATCGATGAACTTGCACGGAAACATCCATAAAATCATGAGCAATCGGTGCCTGCGGTTTGTGTACCGTTACAATAACTTCGCGCGCCCCAAGTTTTAAAATCGCTTGCGCAATCCGCTCAGCTAAAGTTTCAATTAAATCGGCATGCTCTCCAGAAAGAATTTCTGCTGCAAGATCAGCCACATCTGCATAAGAGATAGTGGCACTGATATCATCGCTCCGAAATGCCGTTTCTGTAACTGTTAAGTAGCGAATATCGGCGGAAAATTCTTGTGGCTCTTGCTGCTCAAAATCGAGCACACCATGCATTCCGGACACAGTTAAGCCGGTAAGCTCAATCCAATCAGTTTGCCGCAATTATTTATCCTTTATCTTGAGTTAAACCCTGTAAATTCGCTCATGACATCTCTCTGCACAAGTATCTACCCGAGTAATTCCAAAGTTCTTATTGCTTGTGCCGACGCCGCCACGTTATGCACTCGAGCTGCCCAAATTTTCGTATATCGCGCAGCAGGAAAATTTTGCTTTGCAAGCCAAGCCGCAACTACAGCCGAAGCGGTATCTCGCTCCTCCGGTTTTGAATCCGGCCCGGCAACACGTGCCATTGATCTTTTCCGAGAATGACCAATTAATACTCGATGCCCAAGATTCGCAACTTCTGCAAGGCCTCCCAAGATTTCCCAATCCTGATCTCCAACTTTTGCAAATCCGAGTCCCGGATCAAGAATGATACGTTGTTCTTCGATCCCTGCTTGTAATGCGTTATCTCGAGCAAGTGCCAGTTCCGCGGTGACTTCTTTAACAACACCTTGCGGGTAACTTGCCAGGTCATTCATAACTACTGAATTCCCCCGGCTATGCTGAAGAATATAATCGACGTCGAGCCCCGCCACCGTTTTCCACATCTGCGGATCGCCTTTGCCGCCAGTCACATCATTAATAATTTTTGCACCAGCAGTAGCTGCCAATCTTGCAGTCTCACTGTGGTACGTATCAACAGAAATAACCGCTTTTGCGGCAAGAGCAGAAACGACCGGGCCAATTCTTTGCCATTCTTCTGCAGCACTTAAAGCTGTTGCTCCTGGGCGAGTTGATTCACCACCAATATCAACAATTTCTGCACCGGCGGAAATTAGAGCTTCACCATGAGCGATTGCCTGTTCAACGCTCGCCCACTTCCCGCCATCAGAAAAAGAATCCGGGGTAACGTTTAAAATGCCCATTAAGTACACTGCAAGACCTCACTTTGCAGACATAATTAAACTCATCGCTTCGCTTCGACTTGCAGATTCGCGAAGTGAACCACGCACAGCTGAAGTAACTGTGCGCGACCCTGGCTTTTTCACACCGCGCATCGACATACACATATGTTCAGCTTCAACTACTACAATCACTCCACGCGCACCTAATGCATCGGTTAAAGCATCAGCTATTTCTGAAGTAATTCGCTCTTGAATTTGCGGACGGCGGGCACAAGCTTCCACAAGACGGGCAAGTTTCGATAATCCGGTCACTTTACCGTCAACTCCTGGAATGTAACCTACATGCGCATACCCATGGAATGGTAGAAGATGATGTTCACAAGTGGAGTACATTGGAATATCGCGAACAATAATTAATTCGTTATGCCCAATGTCAAAAGTTGTTTTCAAAACTTCTGCCGGTTCAGTGTGTAGACCAGAAAAAATTTCACGATAGGCGCGAGCTACGCGATCCGGTGTTTCACGTAACCCTTCACGTTCCGGATCTTCACCAACAGCAACAAGAAAATCATAAATTGCTTGCCGCACACCAGCTTCATCGTAGTCGCGCCGAACCATGAAATTACTCCTCTTCAGAATTTTGCGATGCCTGCTCGCCTAGGTCTTTATGCTTTCCACGACGAATCGGCTCCTCCGGTAACGCTACTGGAGGTAAATCTGAAACTGGACGATCCGGTGAGGAAAGCCAGACTTCTCGTTTCGGAGCCTTTCGCACATCTGCAAAAATTTCTGCCAACTCTTTTTCTAGCACAGTTTCTTTTTCTAAGAGTCGTGCTGCCAAAGTGTCCAGAATATCGCGATTAGCAGTAAGCACTTCCCAGGCTTCTTGATTAGCCCGATCGAGCAAAGCCTGTACTTCGACATCAATTAACTTTGCTAAATCTTCAGAATAACTCCGCTGCGATCCACCACCCATTCGCGTCATTGGATCAGAATCATCTGCGACGAGTCGAATCGTGCCAACTTTATCGCTCATCCCGTATTCGGTAACCATCTTGCGCGCAATTTGTGTTGCTTTTTGAATATCGTTCGACGCCCCGGTAGAAGGATCATGGAACACAATTTCTTCCGCAATACGACCGCCCATTGCATAAACAAGTTCATCGAGAAGTTCATTACGCGAAGTGGAGAACTTATCTTCAGTAGGCATTACCATGGTGTACCCAAGAGCTCTTCCACGTGGAAGAATCGTCACCTTCGTAACTGGGTCAGTGTAATTTAATGCTGCAGCTGCAAGTGCGTGACCACCTTCGTGATAGGCGGTCATCCGCTTTTCTTTCGCATTCATAACTCGAGTACGGCGTTGCGGACCAGCAATTACTCGATCGATTGCTTCATCAATATCATCTTCATCAATCACACTGTGGCCACGTCGTGCCGCTAAAAGCGCTGCTTCATTAAGCAAGTTTGCTAAATCCGCACCAGAGAAACCTGGCGTTCTCCGCGCAATACTCTCTAATTCAACCTCTTCTGCAAAAGGTTTACCTTCTGAATGTACCCGCAAAATCTGCTCGCGTCCCTTCAAATCAGGAGCATCTACTCCGATTTGTCGGTCAAAACGACCCGGACGAAGAAGGGCTGGATCAAGCACATCCGGACGATTAGTCGCAGCGATAACAATGACATTTGTATGTTTATCAAAACCGTCCATTTCAACTAAAAGTTGATTTAGAGTTTGTTCACGTTCGTCATTGCCACCACCAATACCGGTGCCACGATTACGCCCCACGGCGTCTATTTCATCCACGAAGATAATTGCCGGAGCGGATTTCTTCGCTTTCTCGAATAAGTCACGCACACGTGAAGCACCCACACCGACAAACATTTCCACAAATTCTGAGGCAGAAATATTAAAGAATGGTACCCCTGCTTCTCCGGCTACAGCCTTTGCCAAAAGCGTCTTACCGGTTCCTGGCGGACCATAAAGGAGCACACCTTTCGGAATTCGTGCCCCCATTTGCTCAAATTTTTCAGGAGTATCGATAAATTCTTTTATCTCTCGCAATTCCTCAACTGCTTCATCAACTCCTGCAACATCTTTGAACGTAACATCTGGACGATCTGAATTCCAGGCATCACGCTTGACTTTTCCAAAGGCCGACATTCCACCTTGTAAACGCGGGAAGAGCCAAATAAATACTGCTACCAGAATAAAAATTGGAAAAAGAAGTGAAAAAATTGAGCCTAAGAAACTCTGTTGCGGAACAACGGAATTGTATCCATTTTTTGTTTTCGCATTCGAAACTAACTTCGTAATTTCCTCTGCTTCTGGATCAAGATACTGGAACTGCACGCGTTTAGTCGCAGACATCTTCGTGCCGTCATTCTTCGTCGGCGTGACTTCTTTTGCAAGCCAAATCTGCACAATTTGCGAGCCGTCAGTGACCTGAATCCGATCAATCTCAGCGGTCTTTAGGTATTCTTTACCTTCAGAAGTTTTCACCGACGAAAAACCACCCGGATTAACAAACCAGAAAACCGTTAATCCAATCAAGCCAAGCATAAATAGCCAGGTAAAAATCCGGCGCCCTAAGGGCACAGGTTTCTTATCACCCTTCTTATCGCCACTTTTATTGCGATCTTGCTTCGCTTTTTCTGCTTCAAGTCGTCGCACTTCGTCCATAAACGAAGGTCGTTTCGATGAATTCATTTATCCTCCGTACACATGTGGTGCAAGTGTGCCCACAAAGGAAAGGTGCCGGTAATTCTCGGCATAATCGAGTCCGTAACCAACCACAAACTCATTTGGAATATCAAAACCAACGTAGTCGACGTCGATTTCAACCTTCAATGCATCCGGTTTACGAAGCATCGTGGCAATCTTCACCGATTTCGCTCCGCGGCTTTCGAGGTTGTTCTTTAACCAAGCCAAAGTCAAACCGGAATCAATAATATCTTCCACAATCAAGACATTGCGTCCGCTTAAATCTTCATTTAAATCCTTCAAAATTCGCACTACGCCAGAGGATTTTGTGCCGGCACCATAAGAAGAAACTGCCATCCAATCCATTGCGAGCGGAATCGAAATCTGCCGAGATAAATCCGCAACCACCATAATTGCGCCCTTTAGCACGCCCACTAAGAGGAGGTCTTCACCTTCATAATCCTGAGAGATTTCTGCACCCATCTGTGCGAGTCGAACGTCGAGTTGTTCTTTTGAATAAAGAACCTTCTCAATATCAGTTCCGACGTCCTTGAGTTCCATTCCTGCCTCCATTTGGATTGCTAATAGTCAGTTGTAAAATATTTTCAGTTCGCCGTGCAGTTATGCCCGGCAAGTCTAATTGTTGGCCGTTATCTCGACTAGTTATCAGCTTATCAAGCGCATCCAAGTGCCAAAAAACGAGTTCACTCCCAGCGCCACCAATTTTTTCGTAACAGTCACGTAAAATCCGAGTGCGAATTGCCCGATGTTCATCTGCTAAAGCGCGACAATCAATCTCTAATGTTGAAATATCCAGCAAGTTTAGATCTGTGAAAAGTTTTTTCCGCACCCCTTGCAAGTTCACTACAGACACATATTGAGAAATTCTTTCTCGCGCAATTTCGCTTAGAGCATCGTCGTCTGCCCGAAAAATTGTTGCTGTGCGTCCAAGGGCTGGAACCACGCCGTCATCAAGAATCTGATTTAAAAGCGGTAAGAGTTCATGACGAATTCGCGAGCGCCGAAGTGGTTCACCACTTTCAGTTCGCCATGGACCATCAAGAAAGTTGCTCGGATCATCCACATACTTCAGCCCAAGTTCAGAGCAAATATTTATCAGTTGTTCATGCCGCAAACTGAGAAGCGGGCGACGAAATTCGATATGCGAATGCAATGGCAGAAGTCCTTTTTCCGCCATTCCGGCGAGCGAACGTGGCCCAGAACCTCGCCCAAGTCCTAATAACACAGTCTCTGCTTGATCATCGGCATTGTGCCCTAGGTAAACGACGCCGGGACCCGATTCGGTACGGACACTTTCAGCGAATTCAGCTAAAGCTGCGTATCGGGCACGTCGCGCATCTCCTTCTGGTCCCTCCCCCTTAGTTAAAACTACTTTGGCGATATGTGCAGATATCCCTAACTGGGTCAGAACCACAACGGCATCATTCGCCTCATCGGCCGACTCTGGACGTAATTGATGATCGACGACGAGCGCATAAAGCTGTGTTCCAGAAAAACGCGCCGCATATTTTGCACTGGCCGCCAAGGCAAGTGAATCTGCACCACCGGAGACGGCAAGCACTACAGGTTGCCCAGATGGAAGTTGTGCAAAACTTTCACGCAATAAATTGCGTGCTACAGAAACATCGCGATGTGGACCTGCCATTACCTAAGTTCTCTCACTGCATTATGCAAAAGCATTACTACCTCTACAAGTTTATCTTCGGCTTCTAGTTCTACTTCTGCTAAAACACTCACGAGCCACTAAACCAGTCACGGGTTACTGAACCAGTCACGACTTCGTGCCCCCTAAAGTTAAAATTTTCTCCATTGCGGTATCTATTGCCGAACGTACCTCTTTTGCTCCACCAGGTGCATTTCCTTCAACAAGAATTGCAAAAATAAGTGGACGTCCAGCATTTGTTCGCAAATATCCAGCAAGAGAATTTGCACTTAGCAAGGTTCCTGTTTTTGCTCGAATTTCACCAGCTCCAATTGAAGCCACCCCGGTTTCAGTGCGATATCTCCCAGAAAGAGTCCCATCCAAACCAGCAATCGGTAAGCCATCAGTAATCCGAGTTCCGAAACAATCCCCACAATCCCAGAAATGTTTCAATAATTTCACGATTCCAGCGGCAGTCACACGATTCTCTTCAGAAAATCCTGAGCCATCAACAACCTTAAAGTTGTCCAAAGAGATGCCAAATTTCTTTAACTGGGCAGAAATCGCGGTACTCGCTCCCGTAAAATCAGCTGGATAACCAAGTTTTATCGCGGTCAAGTGAGCAGCAACTTCAGCTAAAGAATTATCTGAATCGCCAAGAATCCGATTTGAAATTTCCTGAACGCTAAGAGAATCAATCTTGGCTATTTCTTTTGCTGCCTCCGATGTTTGCGCCACACCAGCATATTCAATATTTAGTCCCTGACTGGCAAGTTGTTTCACAAACTCTTGAGCTGCAGCTTCGGCTGGATGAGAAATAAATTTATTATCAGCACCGAGCCCTTTATTTATCGCAATCGGGGTCAATGGCATAATCCAATCCAATACTCCATCCCCCGCCACCGACTCATGAAATTCGGGACCCGTAAACAGCGAGATATCCAGATAAAGTTTTTCCGGAGAACCCACAGAATCCGCAGATGAAGATTGCGGTAATTTTGAGTTCAAAGCCGTTACTGTTTGGGAAGTCAAGTCAGACAAACTCGATGGAACTCCGTAGCCTCTAGCTCTTAAACTAGTTTTCGTCTCGGCCGAGAGTTTTTGCGAGTCTGCCGTTAAGAGGATATCTCCCCCACCGACTAGATACAACGCATCATCGTCATACATCACTTTCGTCGAAAAACGATGTGCTGGGCCATAAGCCTCAAGAAACGCGGAAGTGGTGAGAAGTTTTTGCACCGACGCCGGAATCGTTGCTTGATTCGCTTCTACATTTACCAACTCGGTTCCAGTAACAGCATCAATTACCAAAGCTCTCAGTTTCGTTCCGGAAAGTTCGGGGGTTCCAGCAAGAGATTGCAATACGGCTGAAACCTTTTGTGCAGATGGCATCGGAGCAGCGTCGTCGGCAAGAAAAACCGGAGCTGCAGGAAGTTCCGCTGGATCTGGAACGGGATATGGCTGAGCCTGATTCTCTATGGGTTTCATAGTAATTAAACCAGGAACGATATCCCAGGCATCTGCCATCACATAAGTACCAGCAAATACAAGTACCGCGCTAAGTCCGATCCGAATTTTCTTCACCTGAAAATTTTCCCATATTTGCTTAAATTTTCCCTCCCAACGTGCAATATTTATGGGACATTGAGCCAAGGGTCTCTCTTTTGGAAAATGTAAAATAGCTAATAAATCCTTGCGAATCAGCTTGGTGGTGCGGTCTTTTTGATTTCTTCCACTAGACTGACACTATCTGGAGCAGAGGAGTTAGTTATGGAATTTGATGTAACCATCGAAATCCCAAAGGGAAATCGAAATAAGTACGAGCTAGATCATAAGACCGGGCGCATTCGCCTAGATCGAATGCTCTTTACCTCTACTCGTTACCCTGACGACTATGGCTTCATCGATGGCACCCTCGGGGAAGACGGAGACCCATTGGATGCACTAGTGATTCTTGACGAATCCACCTTTCCAGGATGTGTAATTCGATGCCGTGCCCTCGGCATGTTCCGAATGTCTGATGAGGCTGGCGGCGATGATAAAGTGCTCTGCGTTCCAGCCGGAGACCAACGAGCATCATGGCGAACCGAGATTGAAGATGTTTCTGAATTCCATCGCCTTGAAATTCAACATTTCTTCGAAGTTTACAAGGATCTTGAACCTGGTAAATCAGTTGAAGGCGCACATTGGGTTGGTCGCGAAGAAGCCGAAGCAGAAATCGCTCGTTCCTTTAAGCGCGCTGAGGATTCTGGCTACTACGACGAAGGCCACTGAGAAGACCTGCAGAAAGCCACGAAGCTTTACCGGGGGCCACAACTGTAAGTGGCCTAACTACACGCACTGTCTAACACACGTGGCCCTGTGAATTAACCTAAAGTTACAGCTACCTTATGGAACTTGTACCAAGTTGGCACAAGTTCCATAATATTTTAGCGATATTTCGCGAAAAACAGTTTTTATACGCATTGACCGAACTGATTTTGGTGCAAGTTTCATCCACACTAACAAGCTCCATACATCAATAATGCAAGCTCATAAATAATAAGCCCAGAAAAGTAAGCTTGATTTTAATCAATCACACGCAAGTAAACTGGGCTTCCCCAGATTGCATGAATTTG